>NZ_JBEYXD010000018.1:0-144078 GCF_040644975.1 Streptomyces sp. NPDC046900
GGCGACGTGGGCCGCGCCGGCGACGACGCCGCCGTCCATGCCGGCGACGACATGCCCACCGTGCACGCGGGCGGCGAGAACGTCCCGACCGTGCATGCGGGCGGCGACCTCCCCGGAAACGGTCTGGGCGACCACCTCCCCGGCGGTCACGCACCCGACAACCTGCCGACCAACAGCCTCGACACCCACGCCCCCGCGCACACCCCGGACAACGCGATACCCACCACCGCGGACGACCACCTGCCGGGCGGGCACGGCCACGAGCACGGTGCCGGCGGCACCGGACACGACCTGCCGGGCGGCGGCACCGACACCCTGCCGGGTCACACCCCAGAAGTGTGGGGTGGCGGCCCCCACGAGCCTCCGTCAACGCACGGCGCCCACCCGGGAGCTGACGACGCGACGCATCGAGCGGAGTACGAGTCCGCCCGCGAGAAGCCCGCCGATGAGCGGACTCCGGCCGAGCGGGCGGCCATCACCCATGAGCACGTCCGGCTCGCGAACGAGGACCCGGCCTGGCGCGCCGAGCACTACGACAAGTGGGGGCCGGGCAAGCGCAACAACGCCGAAGAACTGGTCGACGGCCAACTCCTGCCCAGGCTCGTCGAGAAGCCGGGCGGAGGGTGGATGGCCGCCCACGATCTGCCGTACGCGAACCCTGAGAAGTTTCACCTCGACCCCTTGGAGAGGGGCAGGGACACGGTCGCTCCGCACGACCTCCATCACCTCGACGACGTCTCGGCCAAGCGAGCGGCGGGCATGGATCTGTCCAATGCCGAGAAGGCCTTTCACGCCAACCCGACCGACGAGGCCGCGCATACGCTTGCCCAGGCGCAGGAGCACTTCGACCATACGGTCGGCGAGGGCGTGTCCAACAACAGCAAGCTCGGCGAGGCCCTCGGCGAGGAGTCCGCTCGTCGCCACATGCTCCTGCAGCAGGAGTTCGAGGGGGCACACGAGGTAACCGACCTTCCCGAGACGCCCAACGGTTCGAAGAGGTTCGACCAGCTCTGGCGTGACAAGGACGGCCACCTCATCATCGTCGAGGCGAAGGGCCCCAACGCGCGACTCGACTGGCGCCAGGGCAACGGTGCACAGGACAGCGGCACCATGGTGAAACAGGGAACCATCGAATACGTCCGCACGATCCTGGCCGACATGGACGAGCGAGCCGCCTTCTCACCGAACGACGCCAAGTACGCCAAGGAAATACGAACGGCCATCAAGAACAAGACGCTGCAGTACGTCCTCGTCCAGGCGACGGAGAACACCGGTAACTATGCTGGGGCCGAGCTCAAGCATTTCAAGATCTTCTAAGGAGAAGCGCGTTGGTCTCGATCATCAACCGCCCCCCCCTGCCCACGGGGAACGCGGAAGAAGGCCTCGCAGTGCTCCAGGAGAACGCACAGGAGCTGATCGACGGTCTGGAGGAGGACTCCACCGATCTGGGTGACGCCCAGCGCATCACGCTCACCCTGGCGCAGTCGCGCTGCCTGGTGGATCCGCGGGCGGCGAACTACCCCACCTGGGATGCCTGGGTCAACGCGATGCAGGTCGGCTCCGCCGTGTTCGCCGCCGCGACCACGACCGAGGATCATGTGCAGTGCCGTATCGCGCACAAGGACCGCAACCTTCGAGCCACCGGCCCGCAGTGGTACGTGAACCCGGGCTCCTGGCTCACGGCCTTCTATCTGGCCGTGGTGTGCCGGGAACGGGGTCGGATCACTGCTCTGTGCAATGTGCCCGTCTCCCTGCTGCGGGAGAACGGTTCGCGCTTCCAGGACTACCACTACGCGTGGATCGACACCCTCCAGACCTACTGGCTCGGCGGTCCCGACCTCGGCCCGAAGCTGGTGGCCGCGATCGACGGCACCGACCCGGAAGCCGTCGCCGATCCGGAGACGGTGGGCAAGCTGCTGTACCCGCCGATGGAGATGTTCCACCGTTTCATCCGCAAGGACCACGCGGGGTTCAACCGGGCCCTCGCCAACGCCCTCCAGTGGCACAAGGAGTACTGGAGCGAGGAGAGCCGAGCCCTCCAGGCCTCGGGTCTCGTCGCGCTCGCGCCGCTCGCCATCGTCTGCTTCGCCCACGACGCGGGCGTCCCCATCGAGGTCGAGTCCGAGTACCTGCCCGCCGTCCTCATCGGACGCAACTGGTGCGGCGAGTTCCCCACGTAAGGCATACGTGACACCTCTCGTCCGTCGGCCCGACGCGTAGCGACTGCACGGCGTACGACGTCGGCATGCCCGTCGAGGTCAGGTCCACGTACCTGTTCCGCGATCGCTCCCAGGGCACCCGCCCCGCGGCAGTTGCCGAGGCCCCGTACCGCAACGGTGGCGCGGAGGGAGGTAGGGTGCCCTCCCACGACCGGACCGGTACCGCGCGCCGCGACAGACCCGCTCAGAACAGGCTCAGCAACGCCTCCGCGGGGTCCGTGAGGCCGTTCTCGCCGTCGGGCAGCGGGAGTTCGAACCACACCGTCTTGCCACGCGGCGTGCGGCGAGAGCCCCAGGCCGCGGAGAGCAGGCCGACCAGCTGCAGCCCGCGGCCCCCCTCGTCGGTGTCCCGGGCGCGGCGGCGGCGCGGCTGGACCAGGCCCGAGTCCCACACCTCGCACACCAGCGTCCGGTCGAGCAGCAGCCGCAGTCTGATCTCGCCCTCGCCGTACCGCAGGGCGTTCGTGACCAGCTCGCTGACCAGCAGCTCGGTCGTGTCCACCAGCGGCTCAAGGTCCCATGCGAGCAGCTGGCCGCGTGCGTACTCCCGGGCCCGCCCCACACTGCGCGGCTCGCGCGGCAGCGTCCAGTCGCCGACGGACTCGGCCGGCAGCCCCTGTACACGTGCCATCAGCAACGCGATGTCGTCCTCGCCGTGATGGGTGTCCAGAGTGTTGAGGATCTGGTCGCAGACGTCCTCCAGCGGCTGCGTGGGGTCGGTGAGCGCACCCACGAACGCCTGCAGCCCCTCGTCCAGCGGATGGTCGCGGGATTCGACCAGGCCGTCCGTGTAGAGCGCGAGGAGCGCCCCCTCCGGCAGTTCGACCTCCACCTCCTCGAACGGCTCGCCGCCCACCCCCAGCGGCATCCCGGGCGGGACGTCCAGCATCAGCGCGGGCTCACCCGGCTCGACGAGCACCGGCGGCAGATGGCCCGCGTTGGCGAAGGTGCAGCGTCGTGTGACCGAGTCGTAGACCGCGTACACACAGGTCGCGAGGTAGACCTCGGACAGGTCCGCCTCCCGGGGCCTGCGGGCCGCGCGGGTGGCCTGCTGGACGCCTCCGGGGGCGCCGAGGCCGCGCGCGATCTCGTCCAGCTGGGCGAGTACCTCGGCCGGTTCGAGGTCCAGCTGCGCCAAGGTCCTCACGGCGGTGCGGAGTTCGCCCATGGCGACGGCGGCGCGCAGTCCCCTGCCCATGACATCGCCGACGACCAGCGCCGTACGGTGGCCGGGCAGTTCGATGACGTCGAACCAGTCGCCGCCGACCTCGCTCGGCCGCCCCGTGGCCGCGTTGCCCGGCAGATAGCGGCACGCGATGTCGAGACCTGAGGCCTCCGGGTCGCCCGGCGGCAGCAGCGACCTCTGCAGTATCAGCGCGCGTTCGTGCTCACGGCGGTACAGGCGCGCGTTGTCGATGCAGACCGCGGCGCGCGCGGCCAGCTCCACGGCGAGGGCGCGGTCGCGCTCGCCGAACGGCTCGCTGCCCTTGGTACGGGAGAACTGGGCGAGCCCGACCACGGTGTCGTGGGCGACCATCGGGACGGCGAGCGTGGACTGGATCAGGCCGCCGTCGTCGGCGGGGATGTGCCGGGGGCGGGCGGTGCGCAGGGCGTCCGCGCAGGGCGAGTTGAACGCGTAGTGGTGCACGGCGCCGACGTCCACGGGTTCGGGCCCGCCGACGAAGGGCGCGTCCGAGACGGCGCTGGCGAACGCCACGCGGCGCAACTCCGCACTGCCGTCGGCCAGTCCCGGCGGGGTCTCGTCGCCGACCAGGAGCCCCTGGTAGAGGTCGACCGTGGCGAGGTCGCAGAAGCCGGGGACGACCACGTCGAGGAGTTCGCGCGCGGTGGTCTCCAGGTCGAGGGAGTTGCCGATGCGGGCGCCCGCCTCGTTCAGCAGGGCGAGGTTGCGGCGGGCGGCGGCGGCCTCGCGGGCCGCGGCACGGCGGGAGGTGATGTCGGTCCCGAGCCAAGCGATGCCGATGGGACGGCCGCTGCCGCTGTGCACGCGGTAGAGGTTGACGGACCAGTGCTTGCGTTCGTCGGAGCCCGGGACGAAGCCCGTGATGTGCATGTCGGTGATCGACTCGCCGGTCTCCAGGACGCGCTGCAGCGTCGCGAAGACGCGTTCGGCCTCGGGCGACTGCAGATAGTCGTGGACCGAGTGACCGCGGTGGTCGTTCGGGGTGCCGCCGAACGTGGACGCGAACCGCTCGTTGGCGCGGCGTACCCGCAGGTCGGAGTCGATGAGCAGGAAACCGAAAGGAGATTGACCGAAAATCGCCTGCGAGGCGGCGAGGTCCGTCTCGATGCTGCGCAGGGTGCGGACGTCGACGATGATGCAGACGGCGCCGCGCTCGCCTTCCTGCGTCGTGGTGGGCATCACATAGACCTCGGCGAGCCCCTCGGTCCCCTGCCCGCCGGGCATCCGGAAGGGGACGACCCCGGTCCACTCGCGGCCGTCGAGGATCTCCGCCATCTTGCGCTGGCCGCGCTCGCGCAACGGAGGGCTGATGAACGCCTCGATGGGGTCCAAGCCGACGACTCGCTCGGCGGGGATGCCGAAGAGGTGCTCGGCCCGCAGGCTCCACTGCTCGACGAGCCCGTCAGGGCCGATGGAGAACGAGGCGACCTTGATGTAGTCGTAGATGGAGCCGGGCGGGCTGCTCTGCCACATCGCCCCGCTCGTCGTGTCGCGGCCCTCGGCGGCCAAAGCGGAATCGACCGCGGCCCCCTCCCCGGTGCCGCCCGACGGGTCGTCGGACTCCGTGGCCCTCGCTGGTATCTCGCTCACGCGAACCGTCCCCTCCAGCTCACCGCGTCCGGCACCGGTCACCGGGGGCGGCTGCCCGCAGTATCCAGCACTACGGTGCCGCACAACACGGTGTTCACGATCACAGCCCGGTCCCGATGGTTTTTGGACCGGCCCGGCAATACTCCCAGTCTTCTAACCAGGTGGTGCCTCCTCGAATCAAAGACTTCGGACTTCTGCCGTGGCCGGATTCCATCGGTCCATGCCCCGGGGCGCCCGCCACCCCTCTCTCGGGGCTCCGCCACGGGCTCCGCACGGTACCGAGGGCTCGAGGTCAGCCGGGCAGCGCGAGTTCGAACCAGACCGTCTTGCCGGGGTCGGCCGGCCGGGTGCCCCAGCGGCGCGAGGAGTGCGCGACCAACTGAAGTCCGCGGCCGTCCTCGTCCTCATGGCCGGCGGCGCGCTTGCGGGGCGGCTCGGGCAGCGGGTCGGACACCTCGACGAGCAGAGCGGGGTCGCCTTCGTCGGTACGGGCCAGCCGCACACCGATGGGGCCCTTGGCGTGCCGCAGCGCATTGGTGACCAGCTCGCTGACCAGCAACGCGGTCACGTCCCCCAGCACGTCGAGCCCCCAGGTGCGCAGCTGCCCCCGGACTACGGCGCGAGCGGTCCGTACCGCACCGGGGTCAGCGGGAAAAGTCCACTCGGCGCTTTCGCCATGAGTGTCGAGCACGCCGACCACTTCCCAGGCCCAAATTCCCATCCCTGTCCGGTTTCGGGGGGTTAATTGGCACATACCCGATATCGCGAGTGCCTTACCGCGCACCGGGGCGCGCTGTGGCACGAACGGCGCATGGGGCGCCGGCCCCTGGAGCACCACAAGCCCCGCCAGACCCAGGCCCATAGCTGCCCCGCATCCGGCCGCTCCAGGGCTCCGATCGCGCCCCCAGGCAGGCCGGAAGCGCGAATTCAGGCCTGTCGGCCGCGGGACCCCTCTCACGGCAACGCCACAGGCTTTACCGACTCCATACACAGGTGACGGGCCGCCGCCGCGCCCCGGCCGAGCCCAAAGGAGTCAGTACCGCTTCCAAACGGTCAGCACCGCCTTGACCGCCGCCACGTCCTGGTCGAGCCAGTCCACGTCCCAGACCTCGTCCGGCGTCAGCCAGCGCAGCTCGTCGTGGTCCTCCAGGGGCTCGGGCGCACCGGTCAGAAGGCGGGCGGTCCAGACCCGCAGGACGTATCCCGGCTTCAGGGGCCACTCCCCCGGTACGTGCTCGACGGGCTCCGCCGTGACGCCCAGTTCCTCGCGCAGTTCGCGGATCAAGGCCTGCTCGGGGGTCTCTCCGGGCTCGACCTTGCCGCCGGGCAGCTCCCAGCGTCCGGCGAGCTCGGCGGGCGCGCTGCGGCGGGCGGCGAGGAGGCGGCCGCCGTCGACCAGGGCGGCTCCCACCACCACGAGGGGTTGCGTCATGCGCCGGAGCCTACGGGAGCGCGCGACCGATCACACATCTGCGGCCGGCGCCCTCACTTGCCCCCCTTCTGCCCGATGCGCTCGACCCAGTAGAGCTGCTTGTGCCCGCGGGCGTCGAGGCTGTCCACGATCTTCTGCGCCTCGGCCCGGGTCGCGTACCTGCCCACGCGGTAGCGGTTGCCGTTGTCGTCCTGCCGTATGACGAGCCAGGGGAGAGTGACCGTGCCGTCGTTCATCGCACCCCTTCACTTCCCGTCCCCGGCTCTCGCCGTGCCCCGCCCACCAAGGAAACCGCACTGCGCATATGCCCGAGCCTACGCCTTACCTTTACGCAGCGAACACGGCTTTTCACAAAGAGGTATGCAACCAGCCATGTCGGATGGGGCGCGCGCCGTTGAATGCGCCGCCCAGCACGCCCCCGGTACGCCCGAAACGGCGTGCGGGCGCCAGGTAAGGCGCCGGGAGAAAAGCCGGATTGCAACCGCTGCCGAGGTCACGCCCGTTGAGGGGCAGCGCGGACCGACTCGGGGCAGGGAAGGGGAAGCTGAGGGCCCGGCGGATGCGCCGCGGCGGGCAGGGGTCCAGAGGGAGAGCGGGCGGGCGCCCGTCCCGCTACTTCACCGGCAGGTGGTACGCCACCCGGTAGCGGTCCGCCGGCACCACCACGTCCGCCGTCTCCACCGGGCGGCCCGACGCGTAGTAGGTGCGCTGGATGACCACCACGACGTGCCCGGGGACTCCGCCCAGGGCGAGCAGCTCCTCCGCGAGGCCGGGGCGGGCGCCGACCTCCTCGATGACGTTGTCCACGATCACGTCGATGGCCGCCATGCGCTCGACGACGCCCATGCCACCGAGCGGTCCTTCCTCGGGGAGCATGACGGGGGTGCGGCCGGTCAGGGTGAGCGGCTCCCACGAGGTGGAGAGCATCATCGCGTCACCCGCGTCCCGGAACACGTACTTCGTGCACATCACGCGGTCGCCCGGCGCAATGGCGAGCCGCTCCGCGATGGCGCCGCTCGCGTCCGTCTGCTCGCTGCGCGACTCCCAGGTGCCGCGCGCGGAGGCCTCCGCCTGCTCCTGGCGGAACGGGGTGGCACCGCTCTGCGGCCGGTACCCGGACCGGGCCACGCGGCGCGGCACCGGCCGCTCCCTGACATAGGTGCCCGAACCGGAACGGCCCTCCACCAGGCCCTCGGCCATCAGGACCTTGCGCGCCTCGAGGGCGACCGTGTCCGAGACCCCGTACTCCTCGCGGATCCGGGCCTGTGAGGGCAGGCGGGTGTGGGGTGGGAGCAGACCATCGACGATCTTCTTGCGGAGATCACCCGCAACACGCAGATACGCCGGCTGCTCACCGAAAGTCACTGGCCGCTCCCATCAGTTTGTACAGACAGCAACAGCCTGGCAACCGAGGGTTGTTCTATGCAAGCGCGGGCCAGAGAATCACCCGATGTGATTACCCGGCTCGGCCGAGGGCGCTACGCAGGCATTTTCTCCCCGCTCTGGCCGCCGTCACACCTGCTTTCCGCTGTCCGTGCCTCCGCCCCCGCTGCCGCCACCGTCCGCATCGTGCGACGGCGGCGTCACGGCGAGGCCCAGAGCCTTGCGGGCGGTCACTGCCGCACGGCCCTCGATCAGTGCGCTGCCCCGGTCGTAGTGGACGTAGAAGGTGTCGGCGTCGGACGCCGCCGCGGCCTTCCGCCATTCCTCACGGGCCCGATCCAGGGCGTCGGCCTGGCCGGCGACGGGCCGCCCCGCACCGTCCTGCCAGGTGCGGGCGCGCAGCTGACCGGTCTGGTCGGACAGCGCCGCGGCCACCCGGCCCGCCCACTGCTTGTGGCCGGGCAGGTCGTCCTCGACGTACTCGGCGTCGGGAGCGGTGTCCAGAGCCGCGTACAGGACGCGGTCGGCACGCAGATAGGCCATCTGGTCGCCGGTGAGGGTGGTGGCGTCGCGGCGCAGGCTGCCGGTGAGGGTGGCGTGCTCGTCGGTGTTGCCGAACATGCAGGTGACCTCGCGGTCGCCGAAGGCCCAGCTCTCACGGGTGGGCGTGAAGTAGTACACGTCGACGTCGTCCGGGATCGCCCAGACGTCCATGGCGTACGTGTCCTGGAGCGCGTAGCACCGGGAGTCGGCCTTCCTGCCGACCGCGGAGTCGCCGGGATAACCACCGTCCGGCAGCATGAAGTTCGCGAAGACCTCGGCCTGGTGCTCACCGGAGCAGGGCACCTTGTCGACGTCGTAGGCCTCGCCCTCCAGGGAACCGCCCGGCGCGTCGAAGCACTCGCCCTTCTTCACGGAGAAGGTCACACCGTTGCCGGGCGCGTTGCGCGCCCCGTCCTTGAAGCCGTCCCAGAAGTCGTGCACCCCGCCCGTCGCGAAGGCGAGGACGACGAGGACGAGCCCGATCGAGGACATCACGATGCCGCCGATCGCGAGCCCCCGGCCGCGCTCACCGCGCCGCTTGATCTGCGACAGCGCGATCAGCCCGAGAAGCAGCCCGACGCCGGGCAGGCAGCACAGGATGCCGAGCACGAGCGCCGTGACCGCGAGCGCGTTGATCGGCGCCGGACGGTTGTACGGGCTGTAGCCCTGCCCCCAGGGCTGGTACGGGAACCCGCCCCCGTACGGCTGCTGATGGGGACCCTGCGGGTAGGGGCTCCCGGGCTGCTGGGGCTCGCGGGGCGGGGGTATGGACACGGGACCGTGCTCCTCGTCCGGAGTGCGCAGAACTGATGTACGACGCGCATCGTAGGGGCGGAGGAGGCGGCGGCGGAACGCATGGTGTGCGCCGCACGAGCGCGGTCGTGCGGCACCCGGGGGCTGAGGGCTTGCGGGCGCAGCGCCACACGGGCGTCATGCACGGGTCACGGCGGATGCCGACCGGAAGGGCACCTACCCTGCAGGTATGACACCTTTGCCGGACCGTTACTGCCCAGTGGACGGCACGCGCGTCGCCGCAGAGTCGCTCGCCTGGTGCTGCCCCGTCTGTCACGGTCCGCTCGATCTGGACTTCGCGCCGACCCCCGCTCCGCTCAAGTCCCTCGGCGGACGGGTGAACTCACTGTGGCGGTACGCGGAGACGCTGCCGCTGTCCACCCCCTCGATCAGCCTGGGAGAGGGCCGTACTCCGCTGGTGGAGCTGACGGACGGGGTCTCCGCCAAGCTCGACTTCCTCATGCCGACGCTGTCCTTCAAGGACCGGGGCGCGGTGCTGCTGGCCGAGCTGGCCCTGCGGCTGCGGCCGGGGCGGGTGGTCGCGGACAGCAGCGGCAACGCGGGCACGTCGATCGCCGCGTACTGTGCCCGGGCCGCACTGCCCTGCACGGTGTACGTCCCCGCGGCCACCTCACCCAAGAAGCTGGAGCAGATCGGGGCGCACGGGGCGCGGGTGCATGTGGTCGACGGCGACCGGGAGGCCGCGGCGCAGGCGGCACGCGAGGCGGCGGACGAACCGGAGACGTTCTACGCGTCGCACGTCTTCAATCCGTACTTCCTGCACGGCACCAAGACCTACGTCCACGAACTGTGGGAGGACCTCGGCGGACGGCTCCCGGACGTACTCGTCCTGCCCGTCGGCAACGGCACCCTGCTGCTGGGCGCGGCCCTGGCCGTCGCCGAGCTGTACGGGGCGGGCCTGATCGGGCGCCGTCCTGCGCTGTACGCCGTACAGGCGGCCGCGGTCGCGCCGCTGGCGCACGCGTGGGAGGAGGGTGCCGACGACCTGACGGACGCCACACCCACGGCTCCCACGTCCGCCGAGGGCATCGCGATCCCCCGGCCGCCGCGGGCCCGGCAGATCCTGCGCGCGGTCCGCGACTCGGGTGGGCGGTTCCTCACCGTGACCGAGGATCAGATCCGGCACGCCCAGGCGGACCTTGCCACCCGGGGGCTCTATGTGGAGTCGACAGGGGTGGTGTGCTGGGCGGCGGTGCGGGAGGGGGTGCTGGGTGACCGCAGTGCGGCGGTACCGCTGTGCGGGGCCGGCCTGAAGACGGGGCTGGCGGTCGGCGGACCGCCCCCCGCCTGAGGAGCGGCCGGCTTCCGGGGAGCCGGGCCTGCGTACGCTGACCCGGAGAGCGGGCGCTATCCCTTGACGACACCGAGCGGCACCAGGCGGGCGACCCGCCGCGCCAGGCCCGCCCCTTCCGCGGCACGGACGACCGCGTCGACGTCCTTGTACGCGCCGGGGGCCTCTTCGGCGAGCCCGCGCCACGAGGACGGCCGGACGGAGACGCCCTGTGCCTCCAGTTCGTCGCGCAGCTCCTCGCCGCGGACCCGGCGCAGCGCCTGGTGGCGGCTCCACACCCGCCCGGCGCCGTGGGCGGCGGACGCGAACGCGTCGTTGTCGGGGGTGCCGACCAGGACGTAGGACGCTGTGCCCATCGTGCCGGGAACGAGCACGGGGTGTCCGAAGGCGGCGAGGTCCTCGGGCAGATCGGGGTGGCCCGGCGGAAGGGCGAGGGTGGCGCCCTTGCGGTGGACGCACAGCCGGCGGGGTACACCGTCCACGTCGTGGGTCTCGAGCTTGGCGGTGTTGTGGGAGACGTCGTAGACGAGGTCGAGCCCCGCCTGCGCGGCGGTGGCGAAGGCCCGGCGCGCGGCCTGGGTCAGCAACTGCCGGTTGGCCCTGCCGTAGTTGGCTGCGGCCGCCATCGCCCCCAGATAGGCGCGGCCCGGTGCCGAGACGACGGGTGCGCAGGCCAGCTGCCGGTCCGGGAGACTGAGGCCGAACGCGCGCAGGGACTGGTCCATGACGCGGACGTGGTCGCTGCACACCTGGTGGCCGAGACCGCGCGAGCCGCAGTGGATCATGACGCAGACCTGGCCGTCGTGCAGCCCGAAGGCGTCCGCGGTCGGGGCGTCGTACACCCGGTCCACCGCCTGGACCTCCAGGAAGTGGTTGCCCGAGCCCAGACTCCCCACCTGCTGGAGTCCGCGGTCCACGGCCCGCTGCCCCACCTGCGACGGATCGGCTCCGGTCAGCGCTCCTCGGTCCTCGCAGCGGTCCAGGTCGCGCGGCACCCCGTGGCCCTGTTCGACCGCGTATCCGGCGCCGGCGACCAGGAGCTTCTCCATCTGCGCCCGGCCAGACAGCTTCCACAGCCCGCCGCGCCCCGTGCCGCGCGGCACCGTGTCGCCGAGGATGTCCATCAGGCTGCGCATCCTCGGCGCCAGGGGCTCACGGTCGATGTCGGCGGCGAGCAGCCGGACACCGCAGGAGATGTCGAATCCCACACCGCCGGGCGAGACGACCCCGCCGGCGTCGATGTCCGTGGCGGCCACGCCGCCGATCGGGAAGCCGTACCCCCAGTGCACATCGGGCATGGCGAACGAGGCCCGCACGATGCCGGGCAGCGTGGCCACGTTCGCCACCTGCTCTAGCGCCTTGTCCCCGGCGGCCTGCGGCAGCAGCTCCCGCGTCGCGAAGACCACTCCGGGCACCCGCATCGGGTCGCACCGGTCCATGCGGAACCGGAACGGGCCCTCGGGCACCAGCGTGATGTCCATTCCGGATCACCGTCCGAAGAAGGGGCCGCCCCGGCACCGGGCAACGCCTGGCCGCGCCCCGGCCCCGGCGCCGTCAGGAGGCCGGCTGAAGGAGGAGACCCCGGATGTCGTGCGGCATCTGCTCCAGCGCCGACTCCAGGGTTCCCGGTGATACGTGGTCGCGTACGGCCACGGTGACCGCGGCGGTGATCCGGGGGACTTCCTCGGCGCTGACCTTGGCCTCGTGCGAGAAGCGGTTCAGATAGCCCTCGCGGTCGTACTTGATCGGCACGATGCTGGGGTCCCAGCCGTCGTAGTAGGCCCCTCGCATCAACTCGGGGAGCTGGGCGGCGAAGTGGGCGGCCACATCCACGGTGAGCCGGTCCCGGAGTGTGTGCATCCAGGTGCGCAGCACCCGGTGGGCGAGGTGGCGGTCCTCGGTCCCCAGCGCCTCGCACACCGATTTGAGCCAGATGTTCGCCGTATGGATCGTGCGCTCGAAGTCGGGTGGGTGGGTGACGGACATGAATCTTCCCTTCCGGTCTGCCGGTGGCGTCCCTGTGCTTCATGGAATGGAGCGCCTTGGCGCGGGCGGTGTGCGACACCGCGACGACCAGGTGAGGAGAAGTCGACGGGCAGGCGGAGCGCCTGCCGGTGACGGCCGGCGGGCCGTGCCGCGGGAGCGGAGGCGCCGCGCGCGGCTGCTTCTCTTCGTCCCTGTCCTCTGACGTCCATGGTATGGCGGGGGAAACCGGTCGGCAGCCGCGCCACGGGACCGGGCGGGCCCGGGCAGGTCGGGGCGGGCTCGCGCGGGATTCCGGGCCGGTGGAGGGGACATGGTCCGGTCCGGGACCCAGGCCGCTCAGACGTCGAGCGTCACCGAACACCTCCAGCCCCGCGGCCCACCCGCGATGTCCAGCTCGTGCAGCGTGACGGCCTTCGGGACCGCGCCCGTCCCCGGGAGCGACTCGGCGTCGGCCATGCGCAGGCCGGCGCGCAGGCCGTCGCCGTGCGGGGTCAGTTCCACGTCCAGCGGGATCTCGCCGTCGGTGTCGAGCCGGTACACGACCTCTTCCAGCAGGGCCACGAGCAGGTCCTCGTCGGTGCCGGCCCGCACCACCACGTCCCGGGTACGAAGAGCCACGGCTCCCGCCAGGTCGAGGAACGACTCGCACATACCGCGGACCGCCTGCGCCAGGCACTCCTCACGGGTGGGGCCCCAGGCCTCGACCCGCAGATCCGCGGTATGCGGAACACTGCGGTGACCGGCGCGCCCCGGGGGACCCTCCCGCGGCATCACACACCTGCCGCGGCCACACCGGAGCCGGCCCGGCGGCCTTCGGCGCTCAGGGCCGCCGCTCCTGACTGTGCTCCTGCGGAACGGTGGCGCCACCGCCGGCCCGCACGGCCTCCACCACCTCCTGGTGCAGATGCCGGCTGTCCTCCTCGGAAAGGCAGGGCACCGGACTTCCGGCGAGGGTGAACCACTGCGAGCCACCGCTGTACTGCACCGCCACATCGACCTGGCTGCCGTCCCAGGTGGTGTGCACGGTCAGGTCGCCGGTCATGATCCCTGCCTCGTCGGTACGGGCGCCTCCCCGTCCGGCGAACACCCCCGTCGTCGTCCATGATGCCCAGAGCATGACCATCACCCTTTCCCCATGAACGCGGGCGCTCGTTCCGGCGGCGCCGCATTGCCTGCTACTGGGTATGGTCCGCCCGCCGCGCCCGGAACGACAGCGGGCGCGATCCCCCGAACCGGGACAAAGGCACACTTGTTGTGGATTTCCGGTGCAAGGCGCAGGGTGGGTGACAACGCAGCACACCCGACTCGTCCCGGTTCGCGGGCAGCCATCACGGTAGGAGGGACCGCGCATGCCCGAACGCATGGTCGCACCTGCCGGGCCCGGGGCGCTGGGGCGGGCACAGGGACGGGCTGCCTTCGCTTTGCCCGGAGTCCGGGATGCCACGCCCGGTCCGCGCGCACAGGGCTCGCCGCCCACCGCGGAGTCGGGTGGCGGCCGGCTCCCCGGCCTTCCCGTGCTGTTGCGGACGGGCGCGGGCCGGAGTTGGAATCAGGCGTGAGGCTCTTCGGCAGTACCGTGTCCCCCAGCCGTCCCGCTCCGGGCTCGGGATCCGGCTGCAAGGGGCTCAAGAGCGGCGCCCTGGGGATGTTCTCCTCGGTCGTCATCGGCCTGGCCTCCACCGCCCCGGCCTACAGCCTCGCCGCCACACTGGGTCTCATCGTGGTCGCGGTCGGACTGCAGGCCCCGATCGTCACCATGCTGGCCTTCATCCCGATGCTGCTGATCGCGTACGCCTACCGGGAGCTCAACGCGAGCAACGCCGACTGCGGGACCACCTTCACCTGGGCGACCCGTGCCTTCGGACCGCGCACCGGCTGGATGGGCGGCTGGGGCATCATCGTCGCCGACATCCTCGTCCTGACGAACGTCGCCGAGATCGCCGGTATCTACAGCTTCCGGCTGCTGGGCTTCGACGGTCTTGCCGCGAACCGGATGTGGACCACCGTGGCCGGCATCGGCTGGATCACCGTGATGACCACGATCTGCTACATCGGCATCGAACTCTCGGCCGCCGTACAGCGCTGGCTGCTGTGCACCGAGGTCGCGGTGCTCTTCCTGCTGGCCGTCACGGCACTGGTCAGGGTCTACACCGACCCGCCCGCGACGGCGACGCATGTGTCCGCTTCCTGGTTCAACCCCTTCGAGATCCCCTCCGTCGGGGCGCTGGCCTCCGGGGTCCTCACCGCGGTCTTCATCTACTGGGGCTGGGACACCGCCGTGTCGGTCAACGAGGAAACGGCCGACAGCACGCGCATCCCGGGGCGCGCCGCGGTCCTGTCGACCGTGTTTCTCCTGGTCACCTACGGACTGGTGGCCACCTCGGCGCAGGCCTTCGCCGGTGTGAAGGGTTCGGGCATCGGGCTGGGCAACCCCGGCAACGTCGGCGATGTGCTCTCCGTCCTGGGCAGCGCCGTCTTCGGCAGCGGCGCCACGGGGCTGTTCCTGTCCAGGCTGCTGATCCTGATGGTGCTGACCTCCGCGTTGGCCTCCACGCAGACCACCATCCTGCCCCTGGCCCGGACCGTCTTCTCCATGGCGGTGCACAAGGCCGTACCCGCCCAGTTCGCCCGGGTCCACCGCAGGTTCCTCACCCCGACCTGGTCGACCATCGGCATGGGGGCGCTCTCGATCGTCGTGCTGATCCTGCTGAGCGTGTTCAGCCGGAACATCCTGTTCACGTCGGTCAACTCGGTCGGCCTCGCGGTCACGTTCTACTACGGGCTGACCGGCTTCGCCTGCGTCTGGTACCACCGCAAGGTCCTCACCCGCAGCAACAAGGACCTGGTGTTCAAGGGCGTGCTGCCGGGACTCGGCGGGCTCGGGATGCTCTCCCTGTTCCTCTACGGCACCTTCGACGTCTACGCGGTCCCCCGGTACGGCGCGACCATCGTCGACCTGCCGCTGATCGGGCCGACGAGCGGCGTGATGATCGTGGGTCTGGGCTCCCTGCTGATCGGCTTCGTGCTCATGCTGGTGATCACCCGTGGGCACACCGCGGCCCTCAAACTCCAGCGGAGCCTGCTTCCCCGCAGGCTGCCACCGCTGACCGGGCTCGAGTCCGCGAGCCGCTACCTCCCGGCCGACAGCGGGTCCGGGGTGGGCGGGGACTGGTTCGACGTCATCCCGCTGTCGGGTACCCGGGTCGGCCTGGTCGTCGGGGACGTGCTCGGCCACGGACTGCGCGCCGCCGCCACCATGGGCCGCCTGCGCACGGGCGTACGGGTCCTGGCCCGGCTGGACCTGGCTCCGGACGAGCTCCTGTCCCGTCTGGACGACCTGGTCGAGCAGACCCAGCACGAGGGAGAGGCGGGCCACGCCTCCGGCCACTCGAGAGCGCACGCGGACGAGGCCCTCGGAGTGAGATGCGTGTACGCGATCTACGACCCCGTCTCGGGCCAGTGCAGTCTGGCGCGGGCGGGAGAGGCGCTGCTGGCCGTCGTCGCCCCGCACGCGCGCGTCGTCGACTATCCGCAGTTGCCGCCCGGACCGCCGCTGGGCGTGGTCGGTCCGCCCTACGAGAGCACCGAGGTGCAGCTCCCGCCGGGCAGTCTCCTGGCCTTCTTCACGGGCGGCCTTCTGCAGGTGAACGAAAGCCGTGACGAGGGGCTCGCCCGGCTCGCCCAGGTCCTCGCCGACCACACCCGGCCCCTGAAGAACCTGTGCGACCAGGCGGTGGCGACCCTGCTGCCCGGGCCGGTGGACGAGGACGCCACGCTGCTCCTGGCCCGCACACGCATGCTCGACCGCGACAGGCTGGCCCAGTGGGAAACCGCCGCGGACCCCGCGGCGGTCGCCTCCCTGCGCACCAGCGTCAGCAAGCAACTCAGCGACTGGGGCCTCGACGACCTGGTCTTCACCACCGAACTCATCGTCAGCGAACTCGTCACCAACGCCATCCGCTACGTCGGCGGCCCCATCCAGGTACGGCTGATCCGCGACCGTAACCTGATCTGCGAGGTCTCCGACACCGGCCACACCACCCCCAACCTGCGCCACGCCGCGAGCGACGACGAAGGAGGCCGGGGCCTGTTCATCATCGCCCAGATGACCGCGCACTGGGGGACGCGCTACACCCCCACCGGCAAGACCATCTGGGCCGAACAGGCCATGCCGCCCGGGGACTCCGCGTAGGAGGAACGCGGCACGACCTACGGGACCCCGCGCCGGGCCGCCCGGCTAGACTCGCGGCCCGGATGCGGGAGGAGCGCAGACGTGGACGCAGCACCCGTACGTTTCGGCATCGTGGGCAGTGGCTGGCGGGCCGGGTTCTTCGCCCGGCTGGCGAGGGCTCTGCCCGGGCGGCTGACGGTGGCCGGCGTGGTGACGCGCTCGGCGGCACGCGCCGCCCAGGTGCGGGAGGAGTGGGGGGTGCCCGCCTTCCTGACCGTCGACGAACTGTGCGGCACCGCTCCGGAGTTCGTGATCGTCTCGGTGCCCTGGGAGGTCACGCCCCAGGCCGTACGGGACCTCGTCGACCGCGGGATCCCGGTTCTCGCGGAGACACCGCCGGCCCCCGATGTGCGCGGGCTGCGGGAGCTGTGGGCCGCCGTGGGCGGCGCGACGCGCGCCGACGGCGGCGGACTCGTCCAGGTCGCGGAGCAGTACACGCTGATGCCCGGCCACGCCGCTCGGATCGCGCTCGTCCGGGAGGGCGTGATCGGCGAGGCCACCTCGGTGCAGGTGTCCTCGACGCACATGTATCACGCGATGTCGCTGATCCGGCACACGCTGGGCGTCGGCTTCGGGCCCGCGACGGTGACGGCCCGCGCCTTCACCGCCCCGCTCGCCGACCCGCTGTCCCCCGGCGGCTGGTCCGACGACCTCACCCCCAAGGACGCCGTCACCACCCTCGCCCTCCTGGACTTCGGCGGGGCCCGTACGGCCCTGTACGACTTCACGGACAACCAGTGGTGGAACCCGCTGCGCGCCCGCCGGATGGTGGTGCGCGGCTCGCTCGGCGAGATCGTGGACGACACCGTGGTGCGGATGGCCGATCCGCGTACGCCCCTGGAGTCCCCGTTGGTGCGGCGCCGCACCGGAACCGACCTCAATCTGGAGGGGGCGGAGGTGCACCACATCTCCTTCGACGGACGGGTGGTGTGGCGCAACGACCACGTCGGGGCGAGCCTGTCCGAGGACGACCTCGCCGTGGTGGACCTGCTGTGCCGTACCGGCGCATGGGTGCGGGGCGCAGGGCCGGAACCGTATCCGCTGGCCGACGGCTGTCAGGACCATCTGCTGGCGCTGGCGGTCGAGGAGTCGGCGCGTACGGGGACACCGGTGACGACCGCGGTGGAGGCGTGGGCGGACCACTGATCCCGCCGGTCCCCGTCACGCCCCCCGTGATCCCGTCTCAGCCGCTCACCACCGCGAGCAGAAGCCCTACCGCCTCCGCGATCGCCTCCCGGCCGCGGGCCAGATACGGGCGGGGTCGGTCAGATCGGGCTGGGCCGCGAGCGCGTCGCGGATCGCTCGGGTGAAGGCGATGCCGAGTGCGGTGCCTAGGTTGACCTTCGCGATGCCGGCCCGGACGGCGCGCCGCAGTTCGTCGTCGCCGACGCCCGACGAGCCGTGCAGCACCAACGGTACGGGCACGGCCTCCCGGAGTCGCTCGATCAGTGCGTGGTCCAGCGACGCCGAGCGCTCGGTCATCGCGTGGCTGCTCCCGACGGCGACGGCCAGGGCGTCCACACCGGTCTCCGCGACATAGCGCGCCGCTTCCCCCGGGTCGGTGCGCTCCCCGGCCGCGTGGGCGCTCGCGGGGGCGCCGGGTTTGCCGCCCACACAGCCGAGTTCGGCCTCCAGCCACAGCCCCGCGCCGTGCGCCAACTGCGCCGCGGCGCGGGTCGCTTCGACATTCTCGGCGTACGGCTGTGCCCCGGGGCTCCGGCCCGCGGGCTCACCTCAGCCCGGTCAGGCTCTGCCCGACCACCGCGATCGCCCTGTTCGTCTCCCTCTCGTGATCGCTTTCCTTGGGCGGGTGGCACCTGCGCTCAGTCGCAGGCCGTCGTGGAGCGAGGTGTACGGAGCGGGACGGGCGCCGCGACATCGTGGGTGAGGTGGCCGGCCGGACCCGTCGAACCCTGGGTGGTGCCGGTGACCGGGACCGGCTGCGCGACCGAGGGGCTGGAACCGAGGGGCCGGGGCAGCGGGGCGGCGGGCCGCGTGGCGGAATCCGCCCGGTGCTCCGCGGTGACCCGGACGCGCCCTTCACGAGTGGCCGCCGAAGAACGGCGGTTGATCAGCACCACACCGCCGATGATCACGAGTCCGCCCACCGCCTCGAGCAGTCGTGGAACCTCGGACAGCCACACGAACGAGACGACGAGGGCGACCGGCGGCACCAGGTACAGGGCGGCCGTGGAGACGGCGAGCGGCAGCCGGGCCACGGCATGGCCCCAGAGGACGAACCCCACGGCGGAGGGCAGCAGACCGAGATACGCCACCGACACCAGCGACCCCTGCGGGGCACCGGATACGGCGCGCACAGTCGCCGGGAGCAACGGCAGCGCGAGAACGGTCCCCGCCACCATCGCGTACGTCGCGACCTCCAGGCCGCTGTAGTGGCGCAGGAGGGGCTTGGAGACGAAGTGGTAGACACCCTGCACGACAGCGGCCGCGAGCACTACGAGCGCACCGGTGGAGAACCCCGTGGATCCGCCAGCGAGCGCGACGATCACGGAGCCGCCGACGGCGACGGTACTGCCTGCCATGACATGGCGCGTCAGCGGCTCGGACAGGAACGCCCTGCCGAGCAGAACACTGAAGACGGGGGCAATGGCGATCAGCATGCTCGCGGTGCCCGCCGCGACATGCACCTCACCCCAGTTGAGCAGGACCTGATAGGCGGTCATGCCGGTCGCGCCGGCGAGCGCGATCAACGGCAGGTCGCGGGGCCGGGGGAGCCGCACCCCGAGGAACGGTGCGACCACGGCCAGGGCGACGGCGCCGACCGCCAGCCGCAGAAAGGACAGCGCCGCCACACCCAGGCCGTCGACCCCGACGCGGATGGCCGGAAATGCCGAGGCCCAGAGCACCACGACGCCTGCAAGGGCGAGGAAGCTGCGGGAGCCTGTGCGTGCGTTCACATCTCTTACGGTGCGCCGGGGCAAAGCAAAAGGTCCAGTTAGTTGTTATGCATCAAAGATAAAGGTTCACTGAATCAATGGGTGCGACCAGCGGACAACTAGGCTTGACGATCCAGGGACGATGCGTAAGGAAGTCTTCATGCTCGACGTGAGGCGGCTCCAGATCCTGCAGTACCTGGCCACCTACGGCACGGTCGCGGCGGCGGCGCAGGCGCTGCATCTGACGGCCCCCGCCGTCTCCCAGCAACTCGCCACGCTGGAACGGGAAGTGGGGCTGCCCGTCGTGGAGAAGCACGGGCGCACCCTGCGTCTGACCCCTGTCGGTGAGCTGCTGGTGTCCCACGCCGAGATCGTGCTCAGTGATCTGGCGTCCGCCGAGTCCGATCTGGAGGCCATCCGGGGCGGCGGCCGCGGCATCGTCCGCATCGCCGCCTTCGCCTCCGCCGCCCGGACCTTGATCGCTCCGGTGTGGAATCGCGTCCTCGGCGCGGGCGAAGAGGCCGAGGTCTCGTTGATGCTGGAACTCGTCGAGCAGGAGCCCGACGCGGCCTTGGAGTCGTTGCGCCGCCGGGACGTCGATCTGGCCGTCGTCCACGCGTACACGGTCCTGCCGCGGGACGTACCCCCCGGATGCGAGCAGACCAAGCTCCTCGAGGAACCCGTCCTCCTCGCGCTCCACCCCGATCACGCCACCCGCCTGGGAATCGGTCCGGGCGAGACCGTGGACCTGGGGCGCCTTTCCGGCAGTCCCTGGCTCACGCCGGGCCCGGAGACGTCCTGTTACGAGATGATCCAGCGTGCCTGCGGTGCCGCCGGATTCGTTCCGGCCGTCCGGTCCCGCAGCAGCGACTTCTCCGTACTGACGGCGCTGGTCGCCGCCGGGGCGGGAGCCGCCCTCCTGCCCCGGCTGACCCTCCCGGACGCGATACCGGGACCGATCAGCCTGCACCCCCTTCTGCACCCGGTGACCCGCACCGTCTACACGGTCAGCCGGAGCGGCACGTCCCGGCGCCCCGACATCCGCCACCTCGGCAAGCTCCTTCAGCAGGCGGCGACGGAATGCGCGGAGATTCTGCGGGAGGAGAACGGCTGAGGGTGCCGTCGCGGCGGTTGTGCGGAGGAACGGACGGCTCCCTGCCCGCGCAGCACGACCGTTGCCACCATGTCCGCGTGGACTTACGGGTGGACATTGCGGGCGAGCACGCCGCGGACGAGCTGCGTTCGCTGCGCGAGTGGCTGGTGGCCGAGGAACCACTGCGGGGACGGGTCCGGCTGGCGGCCGGGGCACCCGAGAAGGGCACGCTGGGCAGCGGGATGGACGCCCTGGCGGTCGCCCTCGGGAACGGCGGGGCCTTCACGGTGTTCCCGACGGTCGCCGTGACGTGGCTGAAGCGGTGGACGGGCCGGATGGCTGTGAAGATCACCCGGCCGGACGGCTCGACGGTGGAAATCAGTTCGGACCTGGTGCGCCCTCAGAACGCGGAGGAACTGCGGGAGACGGCCGAACGCCTGGTGCGCGCCCTCGCCCCCTCCCACGGGGAGACACAGGACGGATGACCTCCCCTGCTGCCTCACCGAACCGGCTGTGAAGCGCTGGGACCAGGCGGTGGGCAGCATCCACGCCTACCAACAAGCCGTGCGGCGGCTGACGAACGACGCGGCGCCGCACGCGAGTTGTCCACCGTGGCAACAAGCGGAGCGCGTCTCGCGAGCGGCCGACCGGCCCCCGAGTCGCCCTAGGTCTGACCGACCATGGCGGCCGGTTCGACGATGCGGTCGAAGTCATCGGCGCTGATGTAGCCCGACGCCAGTGCGGCCTCGCGCAGAGTCGTGTCCTCGTCGTCGGCCCGGTGGGCGATCGCGGACGCCTTGTCGTAGCCGATGACCGGTGAGAGGGCGGTGACCAGCATGAGGGACCGGTCGACGTAGCTGTCGATCTGGTCCCGGTTGAGCTCGATGCCCTCGATGCAGTACTCGCGCATCTTGGTGGCGGCATCGGCGAGGATGGTCGCCGCGTGCAGGAAGTTGTTGATGATGACCGGGCGCATGGCGTTGAGCTCGAAGTTGCCCTGGGAGCCGGCGAACGCGATGGCGGTGTCCTCGGACAGCACCTGGATGCAGACCATGACCATGGCCTCGCACTGCGTCGGGTTGACCTTGCCCGGCATGATCGACGAGCCGGGCTCGTTGGCCGGCAGGATGAGTTCGTCGAGGCCGCAGCGGGGTCCTGAGGCCAGCCAGCGGATGTCGTTGGCGATCTTCATCAGCGGCACGGCCAGGGCGCGCAGACCGGCCGAGGCGCCGACCATGGCGTCCAGGCCGCCCTGCGCGGCGAACTTGTTCTGCGCGGTGGTGAACGGATAGCCGGTCGCGGTGGCGATCTCGGCGGCGACCTGTTCGCCGAATCCCGGTGGCGCGTTGAGCCCGGTGCCGACCGCCGTGCCGCCCATCGCGAGCTCGTACAGGCCCTCGGAGGACCGGGTGACCCGGCCGACGGCCTGCTGCAGCTGATGGGCGTAGCCCGACCATTCCTGGCCCACGGTCAGCGGGACCGCGTCCTCCAGGTGGGTGCGGCCGATCTTGACCACGTCGTGCCACTGCCGTGCCTTCGCCTCGATGGCCTGCTGCAGCGCCTTCACGCTGGGCAGCAGGTGCTCATGGATCTCCTTGACCGCGGCGATGTGCATGGCGGTCGGGAAGGTGTCGTTGGAGGACTGCCCCATGTTGACGTGGTCGTTGGGGTGGACGGGCGTCTTGCTGCCCAGTTCTCCGCCGACCAGCTGGACGGCGCGGTTGCTGATCACCTCGTTGGTGTTCATGTTGGACTGGGTCCCGGACCCCGTCTGCCACACGTACAGCGGGAAGTGGTCGTCCAGCTCGCCCGCGATGACTTCGTCGGCCACCTGCTGGATCAGGCCGGACTTCCAGCCCGGCAGTCGTCCCGCGCGCCCGTTGACGAGAGCGGCGGCCTTCTTGACGTAGCCGTAGGCGTGGTAGACCGCTTTGGGCATCCGGTCGTCCCCGATGGAGAAGTGGATCAGGGACCGCTGCGTCTGGGCGCCCCAGTACCGGTCGGCGGGGACGTCGATGGCGCCCATGGAGTCGGTCTCCCTGCGCGTGCCCACCGCGTGCAGGCCGACAGGGATGTCGAGGATCCTCGGGGCCTGGTCCTGGCCGGCCGGCCCGCTCCGGTCCCCGCTGTGATGCCGGGTGGTCATGACGCCGCTCCGTCGGTGTAGACCGGCTGCCACATGGCCTCCCGGACGGCCTCGCCGATGTCGATCGGCTTGCAGGTGGCCACGCCGTCGTCGAGCGCGGCCTTGACCACCGCGATCGCGGTGATCGCCGAGGACTCGCGGAGCTTCTCGACCGGCGGCAGCAGGGAGGCGCCCGGCCCCGACGGGTCGACCTGGTCCGCGACCGCCTGTGCGGCCGCGCGCAGCATGCCCGGGGTGACCTGTGAGGCGCCGGAGACGATCGTGCCCAGGCCCAGACCGGGGTACAGGAGTGCGTTGTTGGCCTGCGCGATCTGGTAGGTCACGCCGTCGTGCCGCACGGGTGGGACGGGGATGCCGGTGGCGACGAGCGCCTTGCCCTTCGACCAGGCGATGACATCGGCGGGCATCGCCTCGATCCGGGAGGTGGGGTTGGAGATGGGGAAGACGATCGGCCGCTCGGTACCCGCGACCATGGCCTCGATGACCTCGCGGGTGAACGCCCCATGCACGGTGGACGTGCCCAGCAGGATCGTCGGCTTGGCCCGGCGTACCGTCTCCAGCAGCGTGATCGCCCCGCTGCCGTCCCGCTCCCAGTCCGCGACCTCGGCCGGATCGCGCGCGTAGGGCTGCTGGAAGTCGCGCAGGTCGTCCATGTCCCGGATGAGCAGCCCCTGTTTGTCGATCAGCCATATCCGGGCGGCGGACTGCTTCGGATCCGCACCGCTGCGGACCATCGCGCTGTGCAACTGGTCGGCGATGCCCACCCCGGCGGTCCCGGCGCCGAAGACGACCAGTTTCTGGTCCCGCATCGGCACACCGCTCACCTTGATGGCCGACAGTGCCGCGGCCAGCGTGATGGCTCCGGTGCCCTGCAGGTCGTCGTTGAAGATCCGGTAGCGGTCGCCGTACTGCTCCAGGATCCGCCGCGCGTTGCTGGGACCGAAGTCCTCGAAGTGCAGCAGCGCGTCCGGGAACATGGACGAGGCCGTTTCCAGGTACCTCTCGATGAACGCGTCGTAGTCCGCGCCGCGCACCCGGGAGTGCCTGTTGCCCAGATACAGCGGGTCCTCCAGCAGCGCCTTGCGGTCCGTGCCCACGTCCAGCGACACGGGCACCACGCGGCGCGGGTCGATGCCGGCGGCCGCGGTGTAGACCGCCAGCTTGCCGACCGAGATCTGGATACCGCCCACACCCCAGTCGCCGATGCCCAGGATCTGCTCGGCGTCCGTGCACACGATCAGCTGGACGTCCTCGGGCCCGAGCTGGAGCGTGGCGAAGGACTTCTCGATCTCGTCCGGCCGGTCGATGGACAGGAAGATGCCGCGCGGGCGCCGGTATTCATAGGAGTACTTCTCGATCGCCTCACCCACGGTGGGGTCGTAGACGACCGGCAGGAGCTCCGTCAGATGGTCGGTGAGGACCCTGAAGTACAGGGTCTCGTTACGGTCGTGCAGCTGCTCCAGGTAGACGTTCTTGGCCAGGTCGCTCCCCTGGGCCTCCATCTGCCGGTAGGCACGTTCGGCCTGCCGTTCCAGGGTCAGCACCGCGGAGGGCAGACGACCGGTCAGGCCGAGGGTCTCCCGCTCCTCCTGCGTGAAGGCCACGCCACGGTTCCGTAGCGGGTCCAGCAGGGCGGCGGGGGCGGCCGGGGTCCGCGCATGGCTCTCGGTCATGACAATCTCCCTCTGTGCGAATGCCGTGTCGGCGTGACCGGGTGACGTCGCGGCCACGCTCCGTGCCACGGCCGCCGGGCACGGAGGAAGGTGACGGGATGCACCCCTCCGGTGCCTGCCGAGCAGATGTGCGGCTCCGGACATCGCCGCACAGGTCGGCGGTCCTCGTGGAGCCGGAGCCCGAACGACACGCCGGCCAGGCGCGGAGCCGGCCTTGACCGGAACCCGTGGAGGCCTCTACGGACGGCCCTGAGCCCGGCGGAATATGAAGGTGTGGGGCCGGTATCCCCGTGGGGGACGTCGCTCGCCGAAGCACCGCGCGGCAGGCGCTCATCGTCCGTATCGCCGCGGGCACGGCTCATCGGTGCCACAGCATGACCTCAGGCTAACCACCGGCCCTCGGGCGGCGCGACCGCACGCGTCGGCCTCCCGGGACCTGCCCGGCGTCCAGCCGCCGACCGCGCTCGAACAGGCGGGGCGGCCGTGCCCACTCCATGGGCCGCAGGGTCGTCTTCCGATTCACACTGGAGGAACTCCCGCGTGCCTGCGCGCGGCCGGCCGCCGGACCCCGGCAACTGCGGCCCGGCGCTCCGGCCCGCCTTCGGGCGTCGCGTACTTGACGGAAGAACAGAACCCCGGCTGAAGGCAAGGCACACCACACATCGGGGGTCCGCACTGTCGGCGAACTGTCAGGAAACGTTTGCCGCACCGCGGGGTCGGCGCCTTGTACCGCACGGATCTACGCGCGTATTTTTACCCCGACTTGAAGAAGCATCACATACCCCCCACATCTCAGCCGCGCCATTGACATCTGCTCCCGTCAGAAAGAGACACCCAGTGTCCTCACGCATACCCCCGGCCCTGCGCGGTCGAGGTGCCAAGGTCCTCTTCGTAGCGCTCCCGGTCGGTCTCACCGGATCGCTCCTCGCGCTTCCCTTCACCGCGCAGGCGGCACCGTCGTCGGACGCCTCCGTCTCCGAGGTGTACGGCGGCGACGGCAACTCCGGCGCCTCCTACACCAACGACTTCATCGAGCTGGGCAACGGCGCCACCGCTCCGTTCGATCTCAGCGGCTGGTCGGTCCAGTACCTGCCCGGCTCGCCCACCGCCAGCAGCAAGTGGCAGGTCACCCCGCTCACCGGCGCCATCCCCGCGGGCGGCACCTACCTGGTCCAGGAGGCCAAGGGCACCGGCGGTGACACCCCCCTGCCCACGCCCGACGCCGTCGGCGCCATCCCGATGTCGGCGACCACCGGCACCGTGGCACTGGTCCACTCGACCACCGCCCTCACCTGCCTGACCGCGGCCGACTGCGCGGCGGACGGCACCATCAAGGACCTGGTCGGTTTCGGCACCGCCGTGGTCCGGGAGGGCTCCCCCGCCACCGGCGCGAGCAACACCGCCTCCGTCTCGCGCGACGCCAAGTTCAGCGACACCGACGACAACTCGGTGGACCTGACGGGGTCTGCGCCGAGCCCCCGCAACAGCAGCGGCGGCGGCACCGGCGACCCCTCGCCCACCCCCACTCCGACCCCGACCCCGACGCCCACCCCGGGCAGCCTCCGCATCCACGACATCCAGGGCACCAGCCGGACCTCGCCGCAGAACGGCAAGACCGTCACCAACGTGCCCGGCGTGGTGACCGGTGTGCGGAGCACCGGCTCGAAGGGCTACTGGATCCAGGACCCCGAGCCCGACGCGAACCCGGCCACCAGCGAGGGCCTCTTCGTCTACACCGGCTCCGCCACGCCCCTGGTCAAGGTCGGCGACTCGGTGCTCGTCTCGGGCAAGGTGAGCGAGTACTACCCGGGCGGCAAGAGCAGCGGCACGCAGTCCGTCACGGAACTGACCGGCCCGACGGCCGCCACGCTCTCCTCCGGCAACCCCCTGCCGGCGGCCCAGGTCATCGACGCGGCCACGCTGCCCGATGCCTACGCGCCGCAGGCGCAGGGAGCGAGCATCGAGTCCCTGGAGCTGCAGCCCGGCACCTACACGCTGGACTGGCTGGAGGCCCACGAGGGCATGCTGGCGCAGATCGGCGACTCCCGTGTGGTGGGCGCCACCAACGCCTACAACGAGACGTGGATCACCACCAAGCCGGACCAGAACCCGACCCCGCGGGGCGGCACGATCATCACCGGCTACGACAACCCCAACTCGGGTCGTCTCATGGTCACTTCGCTGAACGGTGACCAGCTCAAGGCCAATGTGGGCGACACCCTGTCCGGTACCACCGCGGGCCCCGTGGACTACTCCGACTTCGGCGGCTACAACATCCAGGCGACCGCGCTCGGCACGGTCCAGCCGGGCGGACTCACGCCGGAAGTGGCGACGAAGGGCAAGTCCAACGAACTGTCCGTGGCCACGTACAACGTCGAGAACCTCGACCCGACCGACCCGCAGAGCAAGTTCGACCGGCTGGCCGCGGGAGTCGTCACCAACCTGGCGTCCCCGGACATCGTGAGCCTGGAGGAGATCCAGGACAACAACGGCGCCAAGGACGACGGAACGGTCGCGGCCGACAAGACCATCACCCAGTTCATCGACGCCATCAAGGCGGCCGGCGGCCCGGCGTACGACTGGCGCGCCATCGACCCGGTGAACGACTCGGACGGCGGCGAGCCCGGCGGCAACATCCGCAACGTCTTCCTCTTCAACCCCGATCGCGTCAGGTTCGTGGACCGGCCCGGCGGCGACTCCACGACGGGAGTCACCGCCGTCCCCACCGGCAAGCACGACGTGCAGCTGTCCGTCTCCCCGGGCCGGATCGACCCGGCGTCGAGCGCCTGGACGAGCAGCCGCAAGCCGCTGGTCGGTGAGTTCCGGTTCCAGGGCGAGCAGGTCTTCGTCGTCGGCAACCACTTCAACTCCAAGGGCGGCGACCAGCCGGTGCACGGCGCCTTCCAGCCGCCGACGCTCGGTTCCGAGACCCAGCGCGTCGCCCAGGCGAAGGAGGTCAACGCCTTCGTCTCCGACCTGCTGGCCGCGGACCGCAAGGCCAAGGTCGTCGTCCTGGGTGACCTGAACGACTACCAGTTCTCCAAGCCCCTGGCCACCTTGACCTCGGGCGGTGTCCTCACGGACCTCATCAACACCCTCCCGGCCGACGAGCGGTACAGCTACGTGTACGACGGCAACTCCCAGACGCTGGACCACATCCTGGTCTCGCCTGGCATCAAGAAGTTCGAGTACCAGGTCGTCCACATCAACTCCGAGTTCTCCGACCAGACGAGCGACCACGACCCGCAGGTGGTCCGCTTCAAGTAGCCGGCAGACGGCCGGCTTCGAGTAGGCGGTGCCCTCCGCCTGCTGCCGTCCGGACACCCCGTGTGGCGTGTACGCGATCCGCGTGCACGCCACACGTGTTTGCGGGGGCCGTTCACCTCCGCCTCAGGGGCCGACGCCTCCGGGCCCGAGGCAGCCCGCGGCCACTCCGAGCCACCAGGACGACGGAGTCGGCATGTCCTCGGTGCGCGACTGCGCCCCGACCGGCTGGTCTTCGGCGTCCCCTCCGCGTGGGCCGAGGAGCGGCTACGCGCCGCCTTCGCCCCGGTCATCGAGCAGGGCACCCCGGTGGTGGTCACCGACCTGGCCACCGCGGAACTGGTGAAGGTGGCCGCCAACTCCTTCCTGGCCACCAAGATCTCCTACATCAACGCCATGGCCGAGGTGTGCGAGGCCACGGGCGCCGACGTCACCTCGCTGGCCGAGGCGCCGGCGTACGACGACCGGATCGGCGGCCGGTTCCTCAAGCCGGGCCTCGGCTTCGGCGGCGGCTGCCTGCCCAAGGACATCCGCGCCTTCGTGGCCCGCGCCGAGGAACTGGAGGTCAGCCAGGCGGTGGCCTTCCTCCGCGAGGTGGACGCGATCAACCAGCGCCGCCGCGCCCGCACCGTGGACCTGGTCAGGGAACTGGCCGAAGGCGACCTCCGGGGCCTGAAGGTGGCCTGCCTCGGCGCCACCTTCAAGCCCAACTCCGACGACATCCGCGACGCGCCCGCCCTGGACGTCGCCAACTCCCTGCAGCAGCAGGGTGCCGACGTACGGGTCTTCGACCCGGCCGGCCGGGACAACGCCCGCCGCGCCTACCCGCAGCTGTCCTACGGGGACAGTGCGCTGGATGTCGCCCGGGACGCGGACGTGACGGTGCTGCTCACCGAGTGGGCCGAGTTCCGCGAGATCGACCCGGAGGTCATGGGCTCGGTCGTGGCCCACCGGCGGATCGTCGACGGACGGCACGCCCTCGACCCGGCGCAGTGGCGGGCGGCGGGCTGGCAGTACCGGGCGCTTGGCCGCCCGTAGGCCCCGAACCGCGTGGCCCCGGCCCTGTGACGGGCCGGGGCCACGCCCGGACACAAGGTGTGGGCACACAGTGAGAAACGAGGTAGCACTCATGGCCGGGGAGCGTTCACCCAGGACATCCGGCGAGCGCCGGGCCGCACGAGCCACGAGGGCGCTGGCCGCTGTCCTCATGGTGGGTCTCGCGGCGGCCGGCTGCGCCACCGAACCCACCCAGCGGGTGGGCGCGGACCGGTCCAAGGTCGGGCCGCAGTCGGAGCCGCCGGAGGCCGCCTCGCTGCCCACGGCACGGTCGACCACCGTCTACGATCCGAACGCCGCGGCCGCCGCGGACGGCAGCGGCGCAGCGACGCCGAGCGCGAGCTCCGGGGAACTCGACCGGCTCATCGCTGTCCTGACCACGTCCCTCGAGGGTGACGGACACCCGCCGGCCCATCTCGACGTCCAGATGCAGCAGCCCAGCGCCGGCAACCAGATCGCCGTCACGTGGACCGTCGCCGACGACCCCACCGACAAGCGGGCCAGGGACCGGGCCCGTGTCGACGCCCTGAACGTGCTTCGGGCCGTCCATGAGTCCTCGCTGGACTACGACTCGGTGCTGCTGACCATCAACGCGTCCGTGCCGGACGAATACGGCGCCACGACCATCGGCGAGGTGGTGCGGGCCAAGCACTCCCGCTCCCTGGTGAGATCCACCTCCTTCACGCGACTGTCGTCGGAACAGGTCTTCCGGATCGCCGACGACAAGCCCGCCGAGATCCACCCGCTCTACCGCTGATTCCCTCCGGCTGACGGCACCCGGGGCCTGGGCCCACGGCGGGCCCAGGCCCCGGGCACGGCTCGTCGCCGGCGAACCCACGGCGTCGTCCGTCCCGTCCGAAAATTTACTGTCGCACACGAACATTTGGGTAAGTTCCCGAATAGGCGACCATATTCAGGTCATCACGGATGGGTGTGTAACGCGGCGGCGCTTACCGGACGCAGAAGAAGTCAGAAGCGGTACGCCGACCCGGACTGAAATTCGCAACTGCGGCGAGCGTGCCGACACGACAACGCGTCAGATCGGATTTACGTGAGCCACATCGACCCGGTTTCCGGATATCAGACGTACGACCGGTCCTCGGATCCCGACCGCGCGGTGCGCCGTCAGGCCGCCGCACGCCGCACGGCACTGACCATCTGCACGATCACCGACATCGCGGCGGGTCTCCTGGGCCTGTGGATCCTGCTGTTCCTGCTCCATGCGAATCGGACGAATGTATTCGTCGAGTTCGTGCACGGCGCGGCCGACTGGCTGGCCTGGTGGGCGCAGGACATTTTCACAATGGACACAGAGGGTCTACGGGTCATCCTTAATTATGGCCTTCCGGCTCTTCTTTATTTGCTGATCGGTCACGGAATCGCCGCACGGCTCAACCGAGCCTGACAATGCATCGGCCTTTACCGAGGCCACCACTGACCGCTGCAGCCGGCGCGTTCCCGACGTTCGCGGACGCGTAACGCCTGATGTCCGCGGGCCCAGGGCCCCTGACGGGAGCGCGGTTGCCGCGGCCGGCTTCCTCACCGCCGACCACGCCGAGAACACGCACGACAGCGGAAGGACCGAATGTGGCACGCACCACGTCTGGGCACGATCATCTGCCGATCTATGAGGACCTGGTACGCGAACGCGGTGACGCCGTCGCGGAGGCTCAGCTGGCGGCCCAGCACATGCAGCATCAGGCAGCGGTACTGCTGACCGCACACGATGCGGCCCGGCCCGCCCACCACTACCAGCACGGCAGCGTCGGAGGCACTGCGGGCGGTCCGCCGCAGTAGGCGAACTCGCCGGGGACGACTCCCCCCGGCCCTGCACGATCGACACGGCTCGACGAACAGGCCGCCGAGCCGATCACCATGGGGCCCGCACATGCCGATCGGCGCATGCGGGACCGCATGCGCCGATCGGATGGACACGCCGTACTCCGGCGCGGCCGGCTACTTGAGGTAGACGAGGCCGTCCGTGGTGATGGTGGGACGGCCGCTGGTGCCGACCACCACGATCTTCACGGTGTGCTTGGCGCTGCTGGACCAGGTCTTCGTCCAGATCGCCTGCCGGTACAGGGTGCTCGACGACTTCAGGTCCACGGTGGAGACCTTCGTGCCGTCTACGTAGACGTACACCTGACCGGAGGTGGAGGCGCGCGAGACCACCCACGCGGCGGAGCGGCCGGTGAAGGTCCAGCTGAGGGTCGCGCCCTTCGAACCGCTGGAGTACGACTTGCCGCCGAGGTAGCTGGTGGACGAGCGGGTGGTCCAGCTGCCGGACTTCGTCGCGGAGCTCTCCTGCAGGATCATCGGGGTGTACGCCGGGGACGACGTGCGGTAGTTGCCGGCGTAGTCGTAGGCACGCATCGACCAGGTGGTGGCGGTACCGGACTTGGCGGTGGTGCTCGAGCTGGTGACCGTCGGGCCGAAGGTGCCCGTGGTCGGGGCCAGCAGCTTCACGTACCGCAGGGCCTTGTCGTCGGTGGCCTTCCAGCCGAGCGTGACCGGGACGCCGGTGGTATTGACGGTGCCGCTGCGCAGGGAGAGCTTCGGGGCGGTGGTGAACGTCGGCGCCGTCGTCTCGGCCACGACGCTCAGCGCGCTGCTGGTCGCGGTCTTGCCGGACTGGTGTACGGCCCGCACGGCGACGGTGTGGCTGCCCAGGGCCAGGGTGGCCGCGGCGGAAGTCGCCGTACCGGAGGTGGTGGCGACGGTCTTGCCGTCGACCAGCAGCTGGTAGCTCTTGATGAGCGAGGACGGCGTGGTGGCCGTCCAGTGCACGGTGACGGCGCCCTTGGTGTAGTACGTCGAGCCCGAGAGGGCCGCGCCGTCGACCGAGGTGGCCTTCAGGCCCTGCACCGGGCCGGCCGCCCAGGTCCGGATGGTCGGCAGCTGGGCGTAGAGGGAGTTACCGGGGCACTGGGTGTTGTAGCCGTCGCGGTGGCCGGAGATCCGGTTGAAGGTGTACGAACTGCCCGCGGTGAAGCTCTTGGCGGAGTAGTTCGTCTGGGTGGCGCCCGCCTTGAGGCTCACGGTCGAGCTGGGATCGGCGCCGTACTGGCCGAGCTTCCAGGCCGCGATACGGGCGACCGAGGCCAGCGCGGCGTTGGAGGCGCCGGTGGTGGTGTAGTCACCGAGCACCGCGATGCCCGTGGACTCCCGGTTCCAGCCGTACGTGTGGGCGCCGAGCACCGGCTGGTCGACACCGCCCTTGCGGCCCTCGAAGATCGTGCCGCACTTGTCTACGAGGAAGTTGTAGCCGATGTCGTTCCAGCCGTTGCCCGGCGGGTTGGCGGTGGTGGCGGCCGTGTGGAACACGTAGATGCCCCGCACGATCGCCGCCGACTGGTCGCACGTGTAGGCGGCCCCGTCCGTGTGGTGGACGAACACGGCCTTCACATCGGCGTTGTACTCCGACGGGTCGGGGCTGCGCGACTCGTCGGCGCCCCAGCCGGCACGCGAGACGATCGGCGGTTCCGGCACCGTCGAGGGCCGCGCCGGCGGCGTGGTCGGTGCGGTGGGCGTGGTGGCCGACGGGCTCGCAGGCGTAGTCGCCGGAGCCGAAGGCGTTTCCGAGGCCGATGCCGGGGCCGAGACGGTTGCGGAGTCACTCGGAGACGCCGGCGCACTGTCCGTCGGCCCGGCGCCGGTGCTGTCGCTCGGGGAGACGGAGTCGGTGGGCGGCGCGCTCGTCTCGTCGACGGTCCCCGCCACGTACGCGGCCGGCTCGGCCTTCGTCTCGGCCTCCGTCACCACCCCGGGGTCGACGAGGTTGACCGTGAGCCCCTTGGGCAGACCGGAGCTGGTGGTGCCGTTCTTGCGGACGACCTGCACCTGGACGCCGTCGGACGGGCCGACCCACAGCGGCTCGGACGCGCCGCGTGCGGTGGCCTGTTCCTTCGGGTCCTCCAGCGGGTCGGTGTTCACCTCGAGGTTCTGCCAGGCGCTCCACTCGCCGGTCTTCAGGCTGCGGGTGCGCACCTGAGCCGTACCGTGGAGCTGCTTCGTGGCACCTGTCCAGGTGACACCGAGCAGCGAGAACTGCTTGGTGCCCGTTTGCGGCAGCTCCGCCTTGTCGGCCCCGTCGCCCTTCAGCGTCAGGCCGAAGACACTCGGCGATCGCTTGGCCTGGCCTTCGGCGTGACCGCCGGACGGGCTGGCGACGGCATAGGTCACCAGTCCCCCACCACCCAGGACCACCGCACCGAGCGTCAGCCACACCCGCCGCTTCAGACTTAGCGGTCTGTACGCATGCGAAGTACGACGACTCACGTCGTATCCACCCCCAGAGGCCCACCAAGGCCCATAGAAAAAGTCACATGAGGCACACCAGCCACACAGGCAGCCCGTCTTTCAAGCGCATGCCGACCGACGAACGTCACGGGATGACAGGCCACGGTGACGTAGATCACTACGAATGCTGCGGGTGCCGGCCGGCGCCCATGGCCGTGTGTGTTGCGCGGGCGAACCGGAGCAAGCAGCAAACCCGCACTTCCCGGGGTGCCTTGGGCCCCATGGCGGGCATGGTGGACGCACCGCGGCCCGACCGTACTTCCTGGCCGTCGGCGTGCCGCTGCTCCCGACCCTGACGCCGGTCATGGCCTCGGCGGCTGCCGTCGGCGTGCCGCTGCTCCCGACCCTGACGCCGGTCATGGCCTCGGCGGCTGCCGCCGGCCGTTACGGCGCCAGCACCTCGCCGAGACGGGCGCCGGCGGGGGTGCTCAGTGCGGTGCCGCGGAGCGAGACGGTCTGCGCAAGGCCGAAGCCGGTGCTGGTGATGGGCGTGTAGAGAAGGAGGCCGTCACCGGCGTCTTCACCTTCGGCTCCGAAGACGAGCCCTGCGTGACCCGATCCGGACAGGTCGGTGAGGGAGACGGAGGAGCCGAAGTGGTCGTCCTTCTCGATGGAGTCCAGGATGCCGGGGGTGTCCTGGTTGAGCGTGAAGGAGCCGCTCGTCGTCAAGCCGGAGGCGGAGCCCTGGAACAGGGTGGCCTGACCCGCGTCGGTGCGCTTGACGCCGTCGCTGGTGAGGTCTTCCCCGGGGGCGCCGACGAGGGCGTCCGCGTAGCCGTCGGCGTTGTAGTCGCCGGTCGAGACGGAGGCGCCGAAGGCGTCGCCGGGCCGGTCGGTGCTGGCGACGCCGACGCCGTCCTGATGGATGACCTTCGCGCCGGAGCCTGCGAGGCCGGCGGCCGTGCCGGGGACCACGGTGATCTGACCACCGGTCCTGCCGCCGGACTCGGACGCGTAGGGCTGGCCGATGACGAGGTCGTCATAGCCGTTGCCGCTGAAGTCGCCCGCGGCGACGGAACGGCCGCCCCGGACCGCGAGGATCCCTGCCCTGGTCAGACCGCTCGCGGACCCGGCGAACCACACCACACGTCCGGTGCCGCCGGTGTCGCGGTAGTTGAGGGCGACGTCCGCGAAGCCGTCCCGGTTGAAGTCGCCCGACGTGGCGTCCAGTTGGGCGACCGGACCCGTGGCGCCGGTGAGCGTGCCGGAGGTGGTGACGCCGGCGGCCGGCCGGAGGTTCCGGGTACTTCCGCCGGTCAGCCGGACGTTCCAGGTACCGCCGTTGCCGGTGCCGGCCGCGAACACGTCCGCCGTGCCGTCGCCGTTGAAGTCGCCGACGGTCACCGCGGAACCGAGCCTCGCTCCGGCCGCCGGAACACCCGAAGTGGTGTACGAGAAACCGGAGTCCAGGCCGGGCCCGTACAGGACGGTGACCAGACCGCGGTCGGCACGGCCGCTGATGTCGTCCTTGCCGGGAGCGCCGACGACGAGGTCGGTGCAGCCGTCGCCGTTGACATCGCCCCATGCGGTCGCGGCCCCGAAGTGGTCGCCCGGCTCGGAGGAGCCGGGGCCGCCAGGGCTGTTCTGGGTAAGTGTCAGCCGTGCCTCGGCCGAGGGGCCGTGAGGGCTGCCCGGAACCACGGTCACGCTGCCGGCGCCACCCGATGCCTTCGGTGTACCGGCGGCGAGGTCGCTGATGCCGTCGCCGTTGTAGTCAGAGGCGGCCCGGGCGTGCTTCGGCGCGTGCTTGTTCCGGGCCGGCAGCGCAGCGCTGTAGCGGCCCGTGCCCTGCTGCGGCAACCCCGTGCACCTCGCGGCCGCACCCCGGTCTGCCGGTCGGACCGTGCCCACGGCCGACTCGCGTCCGTGCCCCGGCGGCTGCGCCGGCTGAGGGTCGAGGGCGTGGGTGACGATCCCCGCCGCGCTCAGTACGACGACTCCCGCGGTCAGCCACGTCCGCCGTCCCAGGCTCAGTGGCATGTACGCACGGGCCGTACGGCAACTCAAATCTCCCACCCCTACAAGAACTGATAATCGCCTCGTCCGTCACGGTCCCGGCACTCCCCAAGCGCAACGGCCCCGCCGGGCGTCACCCGTACACGGCCGGACCGGCCCCGGCAGAGAACGCGCGGCCGGCCCCCGAGGAAACGGTCCCGGGGGGCGCACCCAGAGCGCGCAGTGGTGCAACGGCAGAGCGAATACCGCGCTGGAGCACGTGCTTTGGGCCCGCGCGCTCCGATGCTGTGACATTTCTGTGCTGTGCGACGCTGATGATCTTGTAGAGCTGGGCAGGGCCCGTGGCGGCACCATGTGGGTCCACGCCCGCGTGGTCGAGGAACGGTGCGGACGGGGACGGGTTTTGGGCCAGCGAGGCGAGTCCCGGAGCGACGGTGCACGGGACGCGGAGTTGGGTGCCGCGGTCATGCGGGCCCAGGACGGTGATGAGGCCGCCTTCGCGGTCGTGTACCGGATCGTGCAGCCCGGACTGCTGGGCTATCTGCGCGGGCTCGTCGCGGACGACGCCGAGGACGTGGCGTCCGAAGCCTGGCTGGAGATCGCCCGCGATCTGGGCCGGTTCAAGGGCGACGGGGCCGGCTTCCGCGGCTGGAGCGCGACCATTGCCCGCCACCGGGCGATGGACCATCTGCGCCGCCGCCGCAGCCGCCCCGTACCTGCCGCGCTCGACCTGGATCTCCTGGAGTTGCGCGGACCGGACACCACGGACGACCAGGCCCTGGAGGTCCTTTCGACCCGGCGCGCACTGGAACTGGTGCGCGGCCTGCCCCGCGATCAGGCCGAGGCGGTGCTGCTGCGCGTCGTCATCGGCCTCGACGGTCCGGCCGCCGCGCGCGTCCTGGGCAAGCGTCCTGGTGCGGTTCGCACCGCCGCCTACCGCGGTCTGAAACGCCTCGCCCGCCAACTCGGCGCTACGGATGTGACAGAGAAGGGGGCTCATACGCTGGGGCAGTCGAAATGAGCAACGACCGCGCCAAACGCGTAAGAAAAAAGAGCAACGATCACGCAAGGACGGACACAGGCATGAGCGACCGACACAGCGACGGCGGAGCGTTCGCCCGCCGAAGCCCCGGCGCGAACGGCCCGGTGCCCGACGCGGACAGCGGAATCACGTCCACAGGGCTGGAGTCGGCGCTCGGCCGCGCACTGCGCGTCCATACCTTCAGCCGGCCCGCCGAGGAGCAGGCCATCGCCGCTTTCCGTGCCGCTCGCGACGCAGGCGTTCACGCGGGATTGCGGACGCGGCGGCGGGACGACTGGCGGCCCCGGCGCACCTCGGTGCGACGCTCGGTGAAGACCACCTTGGCCGTGTTTCTCGCGAGCCTCACCCTGGGCGGGGCGGCGATGGCGGCGATCGGCTCCCCCGGATCGTCCGGGAAGCCGCACAACGACGGCCCTGGACACGGAAATCCGTCCGCCACCGTCGCACAGGCCCCGCCCGCGACCACATCCTCCAAGCCCGGCACCGCCCTGTCCAAGAGCCGCCCGCCGACGGCCAAGGACATCGAAGCCCACTGCCGTGCGTACCCGTCGGTGAAGGGGCGGGGCAACGCGCTGAGCTCGTCTGCCTGGCAGCGGTTCCTCGCTGCCGCCGGCGGCGCGGACAACGTCGCCGCCTACTGCGCCGACAGGTTGTCCGGGACCGAGGCGGGCGGCACGGGGAAGGCGAGCGGACAGCCGAACAGCAAGGCAGCCGACAAGAAGCCCGGACATCAGTCGCGCAAGGACGCGGGACGGCGGTAGCCACCCGGCTGACCTGCCGTGCGGCCCTGCACACGGCGCATGAGTGACGTCTGGGTGCTCCCGTGCGCTATAGACACTGGACCCGCCGGTCCCGGGCACTGCGCGCCTCCCCCCTTGTGCGCCAGTGCTCACGCGCCGGTGCGGGCAGATGTCACCCTCCGACGTCCGCCTGCGCCGGCGCGACCCCACCGGGGCGGCCTGTCGTCGACCTTCCGGCACGGGTAGCGTGAGCCCGCCGCGACGCAGAATCGTGACGAAACCAGAAAAACGCGTCGCAGTCGGTCAGTGTTGTCGGATTTCTGGTGGGGGTACGAGTGCTGCTGGCGGAGCGCTACCAGCTGGAGGAACTACTGGGACGCGGCGCGATGGGTGAGGTGTGGCGAGCCGCCGACCAGGTTCTCCATCGCACCGTCGCGGTGAAGGTCCTGCACGGTGACGACGCCACCGACTTCGAGCGGTTCCGCATGGAGGCGCAGACAGCGGGCCGCCTCAATCACCCCAACGTCGTGGGGGTGTACGACTTCGGCTCCCACCACGGTCAGCCCTACCTGGTCATGGAATACGTCGACGGCTGGAACCTGTCCCAGGAACGCTCCCTGCGTGGAGCGCTGCCCGCGCCCGAGGCCGCCGGTATCGCCGCCCAGATGGCCGCCGGGCTGGCCGCCGCCCACCGGCAGGGCGTGATCCACCGGGACATCAAGCCGGCCAACGTCATGCTCACCGACGACCGCACCGCGAAACTCACCGACTTCGGGATCGCCCGCTTCACCGACGACGCGGCCAGCACCCTGACCGCCACCGGAAAGATCATCGGCAGCGCCGCCTACCTCGCCCCCGAGCGCGCCCTGGGCCACCCCGCACAGCCCGCTTCCGACGTCTACTCACTGGGCTGCGTGCTGTACGAACTCCTCACCGGCCGACCGCCGTTCAGCGGTGCCACCTCGCTTGCCGTGGTGCAGCAGCACGTCGACGCCCAGCCGCCGCCCGTCACGCACCTGCGCCCCGACACACCGCAGCCGCTCGCCGACTGCCTCACGCACCTGCTCGCCAAGAACCCGGAACACCGCCCCTCTGCCGACCAGGCAGCCGCCTGGCTCCACACCCGGACGCCGGCCCCAGCAGAACCGGAACACCCGGGACCGGCCCCCCTCGCGGCCGCCCTGCCATCCCCTCCGGAACAGACCGCACCGGAGCATGCCAGCCGCGTACAGCCGCGCGGCCGCCGCAGGGTGCCGTCGAAAGCGGTACTGGGCGCCGTGGGGGTCGCCCTCTTCGCAGGAGCCGTCGCACTCGGCGCCTCCTGGAACGAGGACTCCGGCCCCAACACCCCCACCCAGCCGGTGTCCACGACGCCGGCGCCGTCTCCCGACGAGACACCCACGGCGGAGCCCTCCCCCATCACGCCGTCCACCACGGCTGCACCGCAGGACGACAACGACGACCAGGGCGGGCACCACGGGAGGAAACACAAGGGCAAGGGATCGGACGACTGACCCGACGCCGGACCCGCACGATCCCGCCGGGTACATGGTCAGGCCGTATACGGCTTGTGACGGAGACACGTGCCGGACCACACACAAATGGTGACCTCGCAACGATGCACCGGCACCCGTGACACCTGATGCCGACGGTGCGCTGGAGAAAGTGACCCCGGGCGGGGTCGCCGCCTGCTCTCCGGGGGGAGGTACGTGGGCGGCTCATACAGGGGCAGACCCGTTTACCCCCCGTGGCGGGTCTGCCTCTGTCATGTTGGTCTCGTTGAAGTCCCCCACCTGTCTTCGCGCGCCCCAGGACGACTGCGCATGAGAGACTCGGCGGTCAACTCGCCGCGCCAGAAGGGTCGCCTGCCGTGCCGGACGCCGCACCGCCGCCGGTCCACCTCGACAAGGTGATGCAAGGACTGGCCGGGAACCCCGCGCTGCCGCCCGAACTCGTCCGCCGCTTCTTCGCCTACCGCAAGGGCCTTGGCGCCGTCGCCAAGCGCCCGGACCTGACCGACGACATGATCGCCGACATCGTCGCCGACGACGACTACTGGCTCGTGCACTCGCTCGCCCTCAACCACAGCCTCCCGCATGTCTTCCGGATGACGCTCGCCCGGCATCCGGATCCGTCGATACGCGCGGCCGTAGCGGTCGGCGCGGAGGACGCACCGCGCGAGTTGTTCGAGCGGCTGCTGAGCGACGCCGACCCACAGGTGCGCGAATACCTGGCGGAAAACGATCACGTGCCGACAGATCTGCGCGCCCGACTGGCGGCCGACCCGAACCCGAAGATCCGGGCGACGCTTGCCCAATGGTGGACGCAGGCCCCGGAGCCGGTGCGTCGGCTCCTGCTGACGGATCCCGAGGACTCGGTGCGCGCAGGAGCCTGCGCGACCTACTACCGACGGCTTCCCCACCCCGGCCCGCCTGCCGACCTGCTCCCGGCACTGCTGGCAGACCCGGTCACGCGTGCCGGGGCGGTGCGCCACTGCACACTGGATGCCGACACGGCCCGTCGGCTGGCCGACGACCCGGACGAAAAGGTACGCAAGGAACTCGCTGAGCACCCCGACCTCCCACCGCCGCTGCGCGACATGCTTGCCGAGGATCCCAGCCCGTCGGTCACGCTCCGCATCTTCGCCCGTCGGGACACCCCCGAGCCGACCCGCTCCGCGATCCACGCACAGATCCTGTCCGACGTGCCCCCGGTGGACTGGCTCACCGACCTCCAACGCCTGGACGACGACGCGCTTGAACGGCAGCTCAGGGGCGAGATGGCGCGTCTGAAGCTCCGAACACTGCGTCTGCCGTGGGTGACCGCCGACCCCTTGCCGTACGTGGACTCGCCCTACGCGTGCTTCCGCGCCTCCGCCGCGATGTCCGACTGCCTCCCTGCGCCGGTCGTGGCCCGGCTGCTGGACGACGAGGAGAGCCGCGTCCGCACGACGATGGCTCTGCACGCCCGTGACCGGATAGACCCCGCCACCGCCGAACGCATCGATCGCAGCTACCGCGCGGAGAAAAAGACCAGGTGGCGTCCGGCCGATGACTTCCCCCTCCCCGCGGACGTCCTTCGGCGTCTGGCCACCGATCCCGACCCGAGGATGCGGCAACTGGCTCCGCGCGACCTCGACCTGCCGGTGGATCTCGTCCGTCGCTTGGCCGCCGATCCCGATCACACGGTGCGCTGCGCGATCGCAACCCATCCGCGGCTTCCCACCCGAGACCTGACGCAGTTGTTGGCCGACTCATCGGAATCAGTCGCGACCGTCGCAGCCGGCAATCCCAACCTGCCGACCCAACACATGCACCAACTCCTCGCCCTGGCAGGCCTGTGACGCCAGCGTGCGCGCTGCGAGTGGACGCAGCCACGTTCATTACCGGCACCCCGGGAAGGGCCCCGGCGAAGGGCGTTGCCAGGCAAGGGGTCATACCCACTCCCTTCGCCCCCTCCCCCAGCGCAGCCGGCGCCTCTACGATCCGGCGCATGATCAAGCTGACCTGGGCCCTCGTGGCCGACCGCATGGACGAGTGGACCGGTGAAGACATCACGGAGGGCGCGGCCGTGCTCGAGGCGAAGGTGGGTGCAGTCGTCGCCGCAAGCGGGATGCAGGAGCAAGCCATACGGCACTGGCGTACGGATTTCCTCTCGCCCGTCGTCGAGTCACTGCGTACGGAGGGAGCGGCCGCACTCGCGCGGGGCGAGTCCTGGAGCAAGGCGGCCGGGCCCTTCCTGGCGTGCGCGTCGCCCGTCGCCTGACCTGGGCCCATCCGACCGAACTCGACCCAGGGTCTGTGCCCCTGCGGCCTTGTGCTGCCCTGCAAGGGGACGGTCAGGGGGCGGACGGCTCCGCCGGCAGCACAACCCGATCTCTCTCGACGTCAAACCCCCGTACGGGACGACTGCCGTCGCCGCCCCAGGCATCCATCAGCACCGCACTGCGGCGGTCCCGACGGAGCGCGCCCACGCCCTGAGCGACGTCGAGACGAGGGTTCAAGAACTGCTCCTCAGCTGTCGAAGTCGACGGTCAGGGTGTCGGAGACAGGGAAGGTCTGGCAGGTCAGCACATACCCGGCGTCGACCTCGGCGGGTTCCAGTGCGTAGTTGCGCCGCATGTCCGCCTCGCCCTCGGTGACCCGAGCACGGCAGGTGCCGCAGACGCCACCCTTGCAGGCGAAGGGCAGGTCGGGGCGTACGCGGGAGGCAGAGTCGAGAAGGGAGGTCTCGCGGGAGAGTGCGGAGGTGGTGGAGCGGCCGTCCAGGACGACGGTGACCTGGCTGACCGGTCCGTCGGCCCGGGGCTCCTCGTGGCGTACGGTGACGGGCTCCTCGCCCGCGAAGAAGAGTTCCTGGTGGACCCGGTCACCGGGCACTCCCAGCTCGGCGAGCACCTTCTGGGCGTCCAGGACCATGCCGTGGGGGCCGCACAGCCACCAGTGGTCGGCTTCGGAGACGTCGACCAGTCCGTCGATGAGCGCGGCCAGCCGATCGGCGTCGAGACGGCCACTCAGCAGTTCGGCCTCGCGCGGTTCGCGGGACAGGACGTGCGCGAGCTGGAACCGGGCGGGGTAGAGATCCTTCAGGTCGGCCAGTTCGTCGGCGAACATCACCGAGTCGGTACGCCGGTTGCCGTAGAAGAGGGTGACGCGGGACCGGTCGTCCGCGGCAAGGACGGACTCGGCGATGGAGAGCATCGGTGTGACGCCCGAGCCGGCCGCGATGAGCACATGGTGTCCGGGCGTGGACAGATCAGGGGTGAAGGCGCCGGTCGGGGCCATCACCTCGATGGTGTCGCCCGGCCTCACCTCGTTCACCAGCCAGGACGAGAACAGTCCACCGGGCACCACCCGCACTCCGATGCGGGGCCGGGCGCCCGCCGGGGAGCAGATGGAGTACGAGCGCCGCTCGTCCCGCCCGTCGACTTCGCGCCGCAGCGTGAGCGACTGGCCGGGTGCGAAGGCGAACTCCTCGGCCAGCTCAGCGGGGATGTCGAGACTCACCGCGGCGGCGTCGTCGCACAGCCGCTGCACTGCCGCCACTTTCACGGCGTGGAAGGCCGGGCGGCGGCGCGCCCGCCGCATCGGGGAGGGGGCGGCGTTCGGAGCCAACAGGTCCTCCATCAGATCTCCTTGACGTACTCGAACGGTTCCTGGCAGGCGAGGCAGCGCCACAGCGCCTTGCAGGAGGTGGCGCCGAAGCGGGAGGTCTCCTGCGTGTCGGTGGCGCCGCAACGCGGGCAGGGCACCGCCCGGCGGGTGCCGGACAGGCTCAGCGGCACGGGACCCGGCGACGGGCGAGGTGCGGGGCCGGGGGGCGCGATGCCGTGTTCGGCGAGCTTGCGGCGCCCCTCCGCGGTGATCCAGTCGGTGGTCCACGGGGGGTCGAGGACCGTGCGGACCTCCACACGCTCATAGCCGGCGTCCTTCAGCCGCGCCGCCACGCCGGCCCGCATCTCTGCCATGGCCGGGCAGCCGGAATAGGTCGGCGTGAGTGCGGCGACGACCGTGCCGTCGTCAGCCACCGTCACGTCCCGCAGCACGCCGAGGTCGGCGAGGGTGAGCATGGGCAGTTCGGGGTCGGGCACCTGTTCGGCGATGCGCCGGGCGTCCGTGAGCACGGTCACCATGTCGCCTCCGGGTGGGCGCGGGCCACGCTCTGCAGCTCGGTCAGCAGCGGGGCAAGGTGTTCGGTGTGATCGCCTGCGCGGCCGGAGCCGGCCGTCTGCGGCGCTACATCCGGCAGGGGCAGCCCTGCTGCTTCCGTGACCTGCCGCAGCACGGCGAGGACCTCGGTCCGCGCGTCGTGGGCCTCGAACAACTCCCCCAGGTGAGCGGCCACGGCGTCGAGGCCGGCACGCATCCTGCGATGGGACTCCGCGGTGCCGTCACCGAGCCGGACGACCCACTCCGCCGCGTACTGCCGGTGGTAGGTCAGTTCCTTCACGCCCTTGGCCGCGATGGCGGCGAGTACCGGGTCGGCCGAGGCGGCGAGCCGCTCGAAGTGGGCCAGGCGCCAGCTGGCGAGCACCAGCAGCCGGGCGATGCTGAACGCGAAGTCGCCGTTGGGCAGTTCTGCCAGGCGCACGTTGTGGAAGTCGTCCGCGTCACGGAAGTAGGCGTAGGCGTCCTCGCCGCGTCCCGTGCCGTCGACCTGACCGCAGCGGGCGTAGAGGAGTCGGGCCTGGCCGAGCAGGTCGAGCCCGATGTTCGCCAGTGCCACCTCCTCCTCCAGCTCGGGTGCGCGGGTGGTCCACTCGGCGAGGCGCTGGGCACTGACCAGGGCGTCGTCGGCCAACGCCAGGCAAACCTCCGTCAGTTCGGCCCGGTCGACCCCGTCCGGCACATCGGAGCTCACGCCGTGCAGCGGATCCTCGAAGCCGGTGCCGTAGGCCCAGCGGGCGTCGTCCTCGTGTCCCTCGGCGAGGGCCATGTAGACGTGGTCGTCACTCATGCCCTGCTCCTAGATGTGGGGGACGTCGTCGGGGATGTCGTAGAAGGTCGGGTGCCGATAGACCTTGTCGGCGCTGGGCGCGAAGAACGGATCCTTCTCGTCGCGCGTGGAGGCCGCGATGTGCTCGCTGCGCACCACCCAGATGCTGACGCCCTCGTTGCGGCGCGTGTACAGGTCGCGCGCGTGCGTGAGCGCCATCGCATCGTCGGCCGCGTGCAGCGAGCCGACATGGACATGGTTGAGTCCGCGCTTGCCGCGTACGAACACCTCGTACAAAGGCCAACCCTGCTTGTCGGAGGTCATGCCGTGGCTCCCTTCCTGGCGCCGGCTGCCTGCTTGGCCGCGTGTACGGTCGCCGCTTCGCGCACCCAGGCGCCTTCTTCGTGAGCGATCCGCCGCCGCTCCACCCGCTCGGCGTTGCACGGTCCGTCGCCCGTGATGACGCGCTTCAACTCGTCCCAGTCCGGGGTGCCGAAGTCGTGATGGCCACGCTCCTCGTTCCAGCGCAGCTCAGGGTCGGGCAGAGTCACGCCGAGCTTCTCGGCCTGCGGGACGGTCATGTCGACGAACCGCTGGCGCAGCTCGTCGTTGCTGTGCCGCTTGATCTTCCAGGCCATCGACTGCGCGGAGTTCGGAGAGTTCTCGTCCGGCGGGCCGAACATCATCAGCGACGGCCACCACCAGCGGTTGACCGCGTCCTGCACCATCTCCCGCTGGGCCTCGGTGCCGCGCATCATCGTCATCAGCAGCTCGTAGCCCTGCCGCTGGTGGAACGACTCCTCCTTGCAGATCCGCACCATCGCCCGCGCGTACGGCCCGTACGAGGAGCGGCACAGCGGCACCTGGTTGCAGATCGCCGCCCCGTCCACGAACCAGCCGATCACCCCGACGTCGGCAAAGCTCAGCGTCGGGTAGTTGAAGATCGACGAGTACTTCTGGCGCCCCTCGATCAGTCGCTCGGTGAGGTCCGCACGGTCGGCGCCGAGCGTCTCGGCCGCCGAGTACAGGTACAGGCCGTGCCCGGCCTCGTCCTGCACCTTGGCGAACAGGATCGCCTTGCGTCGCAGTGACGGCGCGCGCGTGATCCACTCGCCCTCCGGCTGCATGCCGATGATTTCCGAGTGCGCGTGCTGCGCCACCTGCCGGATCAGCGTCTTCCGGTAGCCGTCGGGCATCCAGTCACGCGGCTCGATCCGCTGATCCCGCGCGATGGTCGACTCGAAGTGCTCCTGCAGTGCGGGGGGAGCTTCAGGTGCGGCCGCCGAGCCGGCCTGCTGTGCAGTCATCCGTACCACCAATCCCAACCGACCGTTCGTTCGGTAAATGATATGACAAGGTTCCGGGGGTCCGGCAAGTGCCGGAGTGCGGTCAGTTCACTGCCATGCGTAGAACCCTTGTCCGCTCTTGCGGCCGAGTTCTCCCCGGGCAACCTTCTCGCGCAGCAGCCGCGGCGGGGCGAACCGTTCACCCAGCGTGGCGTGCAGGTGTTCCGCGATGGCCAGGCGCACGTCCAGGCCGACCAGGTCGGTCAGGCGGAGGGGACCCATCGGGTGCCGGTAGCCGAGTCGCATCGCGTCGTCGATGGCCTCGGGTTCCGCCACGCCCTCCTCGACCATGCGGATGGCCTCCAGTCCCAGGGCGACGCCGAGGCGGCTGCTGGCAAAGCCGGGCGAGTCCTTGACGACGACGTCCTTCTTGCCGAGGCAACGCGTCCACTGCAGGGCCGCCTCGACCGTGGCGTCGTCCGTGCCCGGCGCCACCACGATCTCGACCAGGTCCGAGGCGGGCACCGGGTTGAAGAAGTGCATGCCCAGGAAGCGGCTGGGCCGGCTGAGGACGGCGGCCAGCTCGGTGACGGACAGGGAGCTGGTGTTACTGGCGAGGACCGTATTCGTGCTCACCGCCTGCTCGGCGGCGGCGAGGACGCGGGCCTTGAGCGCGGAGTCCTCGGGGACGGCCTCCACGACCAGGTCGGCTTCGGCGGGCAGCGCGTCCACCGACTGCACGGTGGACACCCGGGCGAGAATCTCGTCCACGGGTTCGGTGAGCCGGTCGCGTTCCGCGGCCCGCTTCAGTCCCATGGCCACCCGGTCCAAAGCGGCCGCCGCGGCCTCGGCGCCGTTCTCGACCACGGTGACGGTCGACCCGGCGGTCGCGTAGGACTGGGCGATGCCGGCGCCCATGCGGCCGCCGCCGATCACTCCGACGACAGCCGGTGCGGCTGCGGTGGTGGTCATGCTCGGCTCCTCTTCTCCAGGAAGCGGGTCATACGGTCCTTCTTGTCCTCGCCCTCGAACAGCACGGCCTGTGCCAGGTCGTCGGCCACCGGGTGGGCGCCGGGCGAGTCCACGACGAGCTTGGTCAGGCGCAGGGCCGTGGCCGAGGACCGGGCCATGCGGTCGAGCAGCGCATGCGCCTCGTCCAGGAGCTTCTCCGCCGGTACGACGTCGATGACGAGTCCAGCCGCCAGGGCCGCCTGCGCGTCGAGGTTGCGTCCGGCGAGCAGTACCTGCTTGGCGACCGACTCGCCGACGAGCTCGGGCAGCCGCCAGCAGGCTCCCGCCGCGGCGAGGATGCCGAGCCCCGGCTCGGGGTTGCCGAACACGGCGTCCGGTCCGGCGATGCGCAGGTCGCAGGCGTAGGCCAGCTCGGCGCCGCCGCCCAGGGCCCACCCGTCGACCGCGGCGACGGTGGGCATGGGCAGCCGGCGCACCCGCTCGAACAGGCGGCTGTTGATGCCCTGCAGTGCCTCGTCCCGGCCGCGCCTCAGCAGTTCGGCGATGTCGGCGCCGCCCGCGAAGACCCGGCCGTGGCCGGTGAGCAGCAGCAGCTTCGGCCGACGCTCCAGCTCGTCGCACACGTCGTGCAGTTCGGCGATCATCCGCCCGCTGATGGCGTTGCGGGCCTCGGGCCGGTGCAGCGTGACGACGACCCGGTCGTCGCGCTCCTCGACCAGGACGGTCTCGTGGGTCATGGCGCTCACACCCGCTCCACCAGCATCGCGACGCCCTGTCCGACGCCGACGCACAGAGTCGCCAGGCCCCTGCGGGCGTCCTCCCGCTCCAGCCGCCCCAGCAGGGTCAGCAGGATGCGGGCGCCGGAGCAGCCCAGAGGATGGCCCAGGGCGATGGCCCCTCCGTCGGCGTTGACCTTGTCCTCGTCCAGCTTCAGGCGGCGCATCACGGCGAGGGCCTGGGCGGCGAACGCCTCGTTCAGCTCGACGGCGTCCAGGTCCGCGGTCTGCCAGCCCGCCTGGACAAGGGCCTTCTGGGTGGCGGGGACCGGTCCGAGGCCCATGATGTGGGGCTGGACACCGGCCGAGGCGGAGGTGACGATCCGGGCCCGCGGGGTGAGCCCGTACCGCTCCACGGCGGCGGCGCTCGCCACGACGAGGGCGGCCGCGCCGTCGGACAGCGGCGAGGAGGAACCGGCGGTGACGATGCCGTCCTCGCGGAAGATGGTGCGGAGCGTGCCGAGCTTCTCCAGCGTGGTCGAGGGACGGGGGCCCTCGTCCCGGGTGACCTCCCCGTCCTTCACAGGGACGGGGACGATCTCGCGGTCGAAGCGGCCCGCCTCCTGGGCGGCGACGGCACGCTGGTGGCTGCGCAGCGCGAAGGCGTCGGAGTCGGCGCGGGTGATGCCGTCGAGCACGGCGACCTCTTCGGCGGTCTCGCCCATCGACAGGGTGAGCTTCACCGTCTCGGGTCCGGCGCCGGCGGGCACGGCCCGGTCGGCGGCCTTGAAGCGGGGGTTGGTGAACCGCCAGCCCAGCGATGTGTCGTGCACCTCGCCCGGCTTGGCCCAGGGGGTTCCCGGCTTCTGCATCACCCACGGGGCGCGCGTCATGGACTCCGCGCCGCCGGCCACGACCAGGTCGGCCTCGCCGGCGCGGATCGCCTGGGCGGCCGAGGCGACGGCGGTCAAGCCCGAGGCGCACAGCCGGTTGACGGTGTAGCCGGGCACGGTGTGCGGCAGCCCGGCCAGCAGGACCGCCATGCGGGCCACGTCCCGGTTGTCCTCGCCGGCCTGGTTGGCCGCGCCGAGGATGACCTCGTCCACGGCCTCGGACGGGATGCCGGAGCGGCGCACGGCCTCACCGACCACGAGGGCGGCCAGGTCGTCGGGGCGTACGGAGGCCAGGGCGCCGCCGTAGCGGCCCTGCGGGGTGCGCGCTCCGTCGATCAGGTAGACCTCTTCGGGCATCAGGCGGACTCCTCGGCGGCGTGGACGGGGCGGCGGGACTGCAGGACGGCGAAACGGCCGGTGACGAAGGCCGCGTCGGACAGGGTGGCGCTGGCCGCGGGGTTGGCGGCGCTGCCGTGGAAGTCGCTGAAGGCGGAGGACTGGTTGACGAAGACCTGCCCGGTGAGGTTCTCGGAGAGGTGGACACCGGCGTCCAGGGCGGCTTCCTCGGCGGCGGCCAGCACCTCCTCGTCGGAGGAGTGGACGGCGGCGGTCAGCGCCCCGTGCGCGCGTACCGTCTCGCGGAGCAGCTCCAGGCTGTGCCGGGTGGAGTCGGTGCCGATCACGAAGGACACCGGCCCGAACCACTCCCGGGTGTAGACCTCCCGGTCGGCCTCCGCGTCCAGCCGCGCCACGAGCGGCGTCCGCACGTCGGCTTCCGCGTACTCCGGGTGTGCGACGGACGTCGACGCGCGCACCGTACGGCCGACGCCGGCGGCTTCCTTCAGCCGGGCCCGCACGCCGTCGTTGACGATCGCGCCCAGCGTGCCGGCGGCACGGGCGGGGTCGCCGAGCAGCTTGTCCAGGGCGGCGGCGAGGTCGGCGGCGAACTCGTCGGCCGTCCGCGGGCCCTGGTCGGTGGCGATTCCCTCGCGGGGGATCAGCAGGTTCTGCGGGGTGGTGCACATCTGCCCGCTGTACAGCGAGAGCGAGAAGGCGAGGTTGCCGAGCAGACCGCGGTAGTCGTCGGTCGAGTCCAGCACGACGGTGTTGAGGCCGGCCTTCTCGGTGTAGACGGCGGCCTGGCGTGCGTTGGTCTCCAGCCAGTCGCCGAACTCGGTGGAACCGGTGAAGTCGACGATCCGCACATCCGGGTCCAGGGCGAGCGTGGCGGCGTCCCGGCCACCGGGCGCCTCGGTGACCAGCAGGACGAGGTCGGGGCTGAAGCCCGCCTCGGCCAGCACCTCACGGGCGATGCGGACGGTGATCGCCAGCGGCAGCACGGCACCCGGGTGCGGCTTGACCACGACCGGGTTGCCGGTGACAAGCGAGGCGAACAGGCCCGGATAGCCGTTCCAGGTCGGGAAGGTGTTGCAGGCGACGAGCAGGGAGACACCGCGGCCGACGGGGCTGAACTTCTTGTCCAGCACCAGGGCGCCGCCCTTGCGCTGCGGCTTGCTCCAGCGGGCGGCGGCCGGGTGCTTCTTCTGCGCCGCCCACGCGTAGGCGACGGCCTCCAGCCCGCGGTCCTGGGCGTGCGGGCCACCCGCCTGGAAGGCCATGACGAAGGCCTGGCCCGTGGTGTGCTGCACGGCGTGGGCGATCTCGAAGCTCGCCGCGTTCAGCCGGGCGAGGATCTCCGCGGCGACCCCGGCGCGGGTGTCCGGGCCCGCCCCGCGCCAGGCTGCCGTGGCGTCCTTGGCGGCGGCCACGGCCGCGGCCGGCGAGAGACGGGGGTAGCTGATGCCCAGCGGGAAGCCGTAAGGGGAGTGCTCCTCGGGCGCCACGCGCCCCTCGCCCGGATGCCCGGGCAGGTCGAAGGGCCTGCCGATCTGCTCCCGGAAGACCGCCTCACCGAGCTTGGCAGCATCCTCGCCGTACACCGACTTGCTGGGCGACTCCGGATAGGGCGTCCAGTGCTCCCGGCTCTCCGTCGCCGCCACCGCCTGCTCCAGCAGGGTGCGATGGCGTGCGAAGAAGTCGGGCACCTCGGTGACTGCGTGCTGCATGTGACTCATCCCCTTGACAGGCACTGGCATGGCTTGAATTACTTGGCCCCGCCGCACGCTAACCGAATGTTCGGTCGGGACACAAGGTGGTGTATACCGTGACAAGAGCAACGTCCGCGACCTCAGGGCCGGCAGCGCGCATGTTCGCCGCCGACCGGGCCTCCGCGCTTCTCGGTATCGAGCTGTTGGAGCAGGGCGAAGGGACTGCCGTCCTCCGCATGACCGTGACCTCTTCGATGGTCAACGGTCACGGGATCGCTCACGGCGGATATCTGTTCCTCTTCGCCGACACCGCCTTCGCCTGTGCCTGCAACAGCCACGGCCCGGTCACGGTCGCCGCCGGAGCGGATGTCACGTTCGTGGCACCCGCCCGCGAGGGGGACGTGCTGACCGCCACCGCACGGGAGATCACCCGTTTCGGTCGCAGCGGCATCTACGACGTGAGCGTCGTACGAGGCGAGACGGTGATCGCGGAGTTCCGCGGCCGCAGCCGCAGCATCCGGAACACCGAGGACTAGGAAGCCCGCAATGATCAACGAACCGACCATACCTGCGACTGTCCGGGCCCGCCGCGGTGAGCCCCTTCCGGCGCACCTGCTGGACGACGCCGAGCGGATGCCGCGCGAGGAGGTGGAGGCGCTCCAGCTGCGCCGCCTGCGTCGGACACTGCGGCATGCGTACGAGAACGTCGAGCTGTATCGCAAGAAGTTCGACCAGGCCGGCGTCACGCCCGAGGACTGCCGGACGCTGAAGGATCTGGGCCGGTTCCCCTTCACGACCAAGGCCGACCTGCGGGACACGTACCCCTTCGGCATGTTCGCGGTCCCCATGTCCGAGGTGCGGCGCGTCCACGCCTCCAGCGGCACGACCGGTCGCCCCACGGTGGTCGGTTACACCGAGAAGGACCTTTCGACCTGGGCGGACGTGGTCGCCCGCTCGATTCGCGCCGCCGGCGGCCGTCCCGGGCACAAGGTCCACATCTCCTACGGGTACGGCCTGTTCACCGGCGGCCTCGGCGCCCACTACGGCGCCGAACGCGCCGGATGCACCGTGATCCCCGCCTCCGGTGGCATGACGGCCCGCCAGGTGCAGATCATCCAGGACTTCAAGCCCGAGATCATCATGGTCACGCCCTCCTACATGCTGACCCTCCTCGACGAGTTCGAGCGCCAGGGCGTGGACCCGCGCACCACCTCCCTGAAGGTGGGCGTCTTCGGCGCCGAGCCGTGGACGGAGGAGATGCGCCGCGAGATCGAGGAGCGCCTGGACATCCACGCCGTCGACATCTACGGCCTCTCCGAGTTGATGGGCCCCGGTGTGGCTCAGGAGTGCGTCGAGACCAAGGACGGCCTGCATGTGTGGGAGGACCACTTCCTCCCCGAGATCGTCGACCCGATCACGGACGACGTCCTCGCCGACGGCGAGAGCGGTGAACTCGTCTTCACGTCGCTCACCAAGGAGGCGCTCCCGGTCATCCGCTACCGCACCCGGGACCTGACCCGGCTGCTGCCCGGCACCGCCCGTCCCGGCTTCCGTCGTATCGAGAAGATCACGGGCCGCTGCGACGACATGATCATCCTGCGCGGGGTCAACGTCTTCCCGACCCAGATCGAAGAAGTGGTTCTGCGCACACCAGGCGTCGCCCCGCACTTCCAGCTCCAGCTGAGCACACGGGGACGGATGGACCACATGACCGTCCGTGTGGAGGCCGGGCCCGGCGCGGGACCGGAGCAGCGCGAGACGGCTGCCCGCGCGATCGCCAAGGGCGTGAAGGACGGCGTCGGCGTGACGGTGGACGTGGTGATCGTGGAGCCGGAGACCCTGGAGCGCTCCCTCGGCAAGCTCCGGCGGATCAAGGACGAGCGTGGGGCGTGATCAGTCTCCCTGCGACAATGACCGGGTGAGCAACACCCCCATCGCACGGCGCGCGGAGCGGCCCGCCTATGACCGTGCCTCCCTCCTGGAGGTCGCGGTCGCGGTCTTCAACGAGCGCGGCTACGACGGCACCAGCATGGAGGACCTGGCCCGGCGGCTCGGACTGAGCAAGTCCAGCATCTACCACCACGTCGCCGGCAAGGAGGAGCTGCTGTCCCTCGCCGCCACCCGTGCTCTGGACGCGTTGTTCGCCGTACTGGACCAAAGCCCGGCACCGGACGCTTCGGCAACCGACCGGTTGCGGCACGTGGTGCGGCGCAGCGTCGAGGTACTCGCGGCCGAGCTGCCGTACGTCACCCTGCTGCTGCGGATCCATGGCAACAGCGACACCGAGCAGCGGGCCCTCGAGCGGCGGCGCGAGTTCGACCACCGGGTCGCCGACCTGGTCATACGCGCCGCAGCCGAGGGAGGTGTACGCGACGACATCGATCCCCACCTGGCAAGTCGCCTGCTGTTCGGCACCGTGAATTCCCTCATCGAGTGGTACAGACCCGACGGGGACCTCCCGGTCACGACTCTGGCCGACTCCCTCACGACCGTACTGTTCGACGGTCTGCGCCATGAGGGGGCCATCGGCGCCGGCCCAGGACGCCGCTTGGGACCGCTGCCGGACTGACGACTCAGCACCAACTCCGTGCCTCGCCTGCGATCCGCCGCTCACAGCGGCCAAGCGGTCAGCAGATCGCCGGGGCCGTAGGCGGCATCGAGTCCCGGACAGTCGACTCCGCTGCGCGAGACCGCCACGACTGGAACAGGTTCGCCGGTGAGGGCGGCCCGGTGTCGATGGAGAGCTGCCAGGTCATGCCGGTCGAAGGGCGACTGCTCCAGCCACTTGATGGAGCCGACGAAGAGCAGCTCCTTGGCAATGGGGGCGCGGTCCGCCCCGACGATGTCGATCTCGACGTCGTTGGTGCGGGTCCAGTAGCCGCCAACTGCGGGCGCCGCGGGGAGCCGGTCGTCGGGCAGTTTCCGGGCGAGCGCCTCGCGGACGAGCGGCTCGATCGCCCGGCCTCGCCAGCTGGTCCACTTCTCCCGGATCCGCGCCAAGGTCAGATCGCCCCGCCCCCGTTCGATCTCCTCCATGGACGGGCCGAGCAGGTGCAGCCAAAAACGCAGGTAGGGATCTGTCACCCGGTAGCGGCGATCCTTCGACGTACGCAGCGATACGGGCAGCTCCGCAGCGACGATCCGCTTGTCCGTAAGCAGCTCCAGCGCTCGCTGCAGCGGCGTGGCCCCGATCCCGCCGGCCGCACGGGCGATATTGGTGAAGGTCCGCTCGCCACTGCCGATGGCCGCCAGCACCGTACGCGCCTGAGCCTGCGGGGGGAATTCGGCAGCCAACGACCGCTCGGCCGACACCAGCAGAGCCGAGACCGGGTCATTCAGGGCCTCGCCGAGGAAGTTCCACAGCCCCGCGCCGTGCGGCCACTCCGCGCAGATCAGCGGCAGCCCGCCGGTGACAAGCGCGGCATCGAAGGCTTCCGCCGGTTCCAGCCCGAGCATCCTCCCCACCTCGGCGGGGTTCAGCGGCCCGAGCACCATCTCCCGGCCGCGCTGGTGGAACGGTCGCCCGTAGCTGTTCAGAGCTTCCATCATCGACAGATCGGAGCCGATGAGGACCAGCAGTACTGGCTTGGTCTCCAGCACCCGGTCCCAGGCCCGCTGCAGCATCCCCTCAAAGGCGCCATCGGCATCCATCAGGTACGGCACCTCGTCGATGACCAGCACACTCGCCCGGTCGCCGGGCAGCGCCGCGGCCAGCACATCGAACGCGGCATCCCAACTCTCCGGCCGCGCGGCGGCCACCAGCCGCGCCAGCGGAAGCGTCGATGCCTGGGCGTCCCGGGCCAGCCGTGCCAGATCGTCCCCAGGGGACGCACCAGTCGCCGTGTAGAACAAGAACGGGGCTCCGGAGCGCTCCGCAAACCGCTCGACCAGTCGCGACTTGCCCACCCGGCGCCGCCCGCGCAGCATCACGCACCGACCGGGCCGCTCCCCGCCGACCCCTGCCGCCACCTTCTGCAGCTCTCGCCCCAACGTCGCCAGCTCCTGCCGACGACCTACAAAATCCACCAACGTCCGCCGACCTCCACCGCGAGACTAACGCCTATGTTAGTAACGCGAATGTTAGCAACATACTCGCTTAGCGTCTCACTGGTTGTCGCTCACAGTCACGACTCTGCCGCATCCCGGCGCAGTAAGGACGACCAGGGGTGATGACAGGTGACGACGGGTCAGGCATCCCAGCACCAATCCCGGCACGGAAAAGGACCAGGGGCCCGCCCCGAAGGAACGGACCCCTTCTGAACTGCGAATTCGCCAGTATCAGCGATCGCGCGCCAGGTCACCTGCTAGACGTTGAACCGGAACTCCACCACGTCGCCGTCCTGCATCACGTAGTCCTTGCCCTCCATGCGGGCCTTGCCCGCGGCGCGGGCGTCGGCGACCGAGCCGGTGGCGACCAGCTCCTCGAAGGAGATGACCTCCGCCTTGATGAAGCCCTTCTGGAAGTCGGTGTGGATGACACCGGCGGCCTCGGGGGCGGTGGCGCCCTTCTTGATGGTCCACGCGCGGGACTCCTTCGGGCCCGCCGTGAGGTAGGTCTGCAGGCCCAGGGTGTCGAAACCGACGCGGGCAAGGGTCGCGAGGCCCGGCTCGTGCTGGCCGACCGACTCGAGGAGCTCGAGGGCCTCGTCCTCGTCGAGCTCGGCGAGGTCCGCCTCCAGCTTGGCGTTGAGGAAGATCGCCTCGGCGGGGGCGACCAGGGCGCGCTGGTCGTCCTTGAAGGTGTCGTCCATCAGCTCGTCCTCGTCGACGTTGAAGACGTAGAGGAACGGCTTGGTGGTGAGCAGATGCAGGTCGTGGAGCAGTTCGGCGCGCTCGCTGCCCTGGACGATCCCGTGCGCGAAGAGTGTGTCGCCCCTCTCCAGGATCTCCTTCGCCTCCTCGACGGCCGTGACCTTCGGGGCGACGTCCTTCTTGATCCGGGACTCCTTCTGGAGCCTCGGGAGGACTTTCTCGATCGTCTGGAGGTCCGCGAGGATCAGCTCGGTGTTGATCGTCTCGATGTCGTCCTTCGGCGAGACCTTGCCGTCCACATGCACGACGTTCTCGTCCTTGAAGGCGCGGATGACCTGGCAGATCGCGTCCGATTCGCGGATGTTCGCGAGGAACTTGTTACCCAGGCCCTCGCCCTCGCTGGCGCCGCGCACGATGCCCGCGATGTCGACGAAGTCCACGGTGGCCGGGAGGACCCGCTCCGACTTGAAGATCCCGGCCAGCTTGGCGAGCCGCGCGTCGGGGACGCCGACGACACCGACGTTCGGCTCGATCGTGGCGAACGGGTAGTTGGCCGCGAGCACGTCGTTCTTGGTCAGGGCGTTGAACAGGGTCGACTTGCCGACGTTGGGCAGACCGACGATTCCGATCGTGAGCGACACGTTGCGACTTCCCGTACGTGAGGTGGAGGACTGGACTGGGGCTGTCCGGGCCCGGGTCCGTAGGAGCGTGTGCGGGCCGATCCACCAGTCTACGGTGTGCCCGACCTCGGACCGGCGACGTATCGAACGCTTGGCCAAGGTCTCGCCAACGGCGTGTCTGTGGGGTCATTTCACACATAAACCGACCTAAGTTGGTCCAGTGGAGCAACACAGGACGCGACCTGCGCAACACGGACCGCGACGCGGCGCCCCCCTGCCCCCTCAGGGTCGGAGGGGTGCGGCCACGCCCGTACGTCCCGAGACGACGGCCCGGCCCACCCGGCCCGGCACCCCCGGCCGGCCCGAGACACGCGGTGCCACCGCCGGGGCACGGCCGGCGAACCAAGGCAACGGCGGCCCCCAGCGCCGCCCCGCGGCGGAGCGACGGAGTGCCGCAGCGCTGGTCCAGAGAGGCAGGCGGCTGCCCGCCCCCCGGCTCACGGGCCTGGGCGGTGGGCTGTTCTGCGGTGCCGTGATGCTCGCTGCCGGATTTCTCGACCAGCTGCTGTTCGACTCGTCCCTGACGGTCTACGGCGCGCTGTTCCTGCCCGTGTGCCTGCTGACCGCGCTGTGGGTGCGGCCCGGTGACCTGGTGGTCGCGCCCGTCGCGGTGCCGATCGCTTTCGCCGCCGGCCTGCTGACCATGACCGACGGCGGTGAGGGGCTCGGCGGGCGTCTGGTCGGGCTGGTCACCGCGCTGGCGACCCAGGCGGGCTGGTTGTACGGCGGCACACTCATCGCAGGCGTCATCGCGACCGTACGCAGGGTGCGGGTGATTCGACGCCGGACGGCACAGCGCCGCCGCACCACCACCTGAGCTCTTCGGCCGTCCTTACGCCTCGGCGGCCCTCATCGCCGCGCCCACGATCCCGGCGTTGTTCTGCAGCTGGGCCGGGACGATCTCGGCTCTGACGTCCTGGATCAGGGGCAGGAACTTCTCAGACTTGCGGCTCACGCCCCCGCCGACGATGAACAGCTCCGGGGAGAACAGCATCTCCACATGGGCGAGGTACTTCTGCACCCGGCGGGCCCAGTGCTCCCACGTCAGGCCGTTGTCCTCCTTGGCCTTGGTGGACGCGCGCTTCTCCGCGTCGTGGCCGCCGAGCTCCAGGTGGCCCAGCTCCGTGTTCGGGACGAGAGTGCCGTCGACGAACAGGGCGCTGCCGATGCCCGTGCCGAACGTCAGCATGATGACCGTGCCCCGGCGGTCACGGCCGGCGCCGAACTGCATCTCGGCGACGCCCGCCGCGTCCGCGTCGTTCAGCAGGGTGACCGGGAGCCCGTCCAGCCGCCCGCTGAGCAGGGCGCGCGCGTCCGTGCCGATCCAGCCCTTGTCGACGTTGGCCGCCGTAAGGATCGTGGAACCGTCGCTGACGACGCCGGGGAACGTTATGCCGACGGGGCCGCTCCAGCCGAAGTGGCCGACGACCTCCTTCACGCCGTCGGCCACGAGGTCGGGCGTCGCGGGATGGGGAGTGAGCACCTTGAAGCGCTCCTCCGTCAGATCGCCCCGCTCCAGGTCCACGGGTGCGCCCTTGATACCGGATCCGCCGATGTCCACGCCGAAGATCTTCATGGTCACCACGGTACGGCGTCGGACCGGCAGCCCTCTTGCCGAAGCCGTGACGGAGGCGGACCCGTCAGCTCTCCGAAGTACGCTCCGCGAGCAGCGTCGCCGCCTCCTCGCGCAGGTCGCGGCGCAGTTCCTTGGGCAGCGAGAAGGTGATGGACTCCTCGGCGGCCTTGACGATCTCGACGTCCTCGAAGCCGCGCCCCGCGAGCCACTCCAGGACCTGCTCGACCAGGACCTCCGGGACGGAGGCGCCCGAGGTCACGCCGACGGTCGTCACACCCTCCAGCCAGGCCTCGTCGATCTCGTCGGCGAAGTCCACGAGGTAGGCCTCGCGCGCGCCGGCGAGCTTGGCGACCTCCACCAGCCGCTTGGAGTTCGAGGAGTTCCGGGAGCCGACCACGATGACCAGGTCCGCCTCGGCGCCCATCTGCTTCACCGCGAGCTGGCGGTTCTGCGTCGCGTAGCAGATGTCGTCGCTGGGCGGGGAGATCAGCTGGGGGAACTTCTCCTTGAGGGCGTCGACGGTCTCCATCGTCTCGTCGACCGAGAGGGTCGTCTGGGAGAGCCACACGACCTTCGACGGGTCGCGGACCTCGACCTCGTCGACGTCCCCGGGGCCGTCGACGAGCTGGATGTGGTCGGGGGCCTCACCGGACGTGCCGATGACCTCCTCGTGGCCCTCGTGCCCGATCAGGAGGATGTCGAAGTCCTCATTGGCGAAGCGGACGGCTTCCTTGTGGACCTTGGTGACCAGCGGGCAGGTCGCGTCGATGGTGGCGAGCCGGCCCTGCTTGGCCTCTTCGTGGACCGTGGGCGCGACGCCGTGCGCGGAGAACATGACGATGTTCCCCGGCGGGACCTCCTCCGTCCGCTCGACGAAGATGGCGCCCTTCTTCTCCAGGGTCTGTACGACGTACTTGTTGTGGACGATCTCGTGGCGCACGTAGATCGGGGCCCCGTACTGCTCCAGGGCCTTCTCGACGGCGATGACGGCACGGTCGACACCCGCGCAGTAGCCCCTGGGGGCGGCGAGCAGAACACGGCGGCCAGGCGAAGCAGTCATGCGAACCATCGTAAGGCCGTGTCCCGGGTCGTAGATCGCCTCCCAGGGGGAGAGCAGGTGACGATCCGGAACAGTCGTGGGGCTCATCGGGGGCCGCGAGGCGCTTGGGACGCGCGGGGCGCGCAAGGGGGCAGGGGGCCGGTCGCGCGGAGCGGCGATGTCGGTCCCGGCCGTTACGCTCGGCGCATGGCTGTCAACACGTCCGCGGAGTCACCGATGCCCGTCGGTGAGGTGTCGCGGCTCATCGGCGGATGGATCGACCGGCTCGGGGCCGTGTGGGTCGAGGGGCAGATCACGCAGCTGTCGCGGCGCCCCGGCGCCGGCGTCGTCTTTCTGACGCTGCGCGATCCGTCGTACGACATCTCCGTCGGGGTCACCTGCTACCGCCAGGTGTTCGACGCCGTCGCCGACGTCGTGAGCGAGGGCGCCCGGGTCGTCGTCCATGCCAAGCCCGAGTGGTACGCCCCGCGCGGGCAGCTCTCCCTGCGCGCCGCCGAGATACGGCCCGTGGGCGTCGGCGAGCTGCTCGCGCGGCTCGAACAGCTGAAGAAGTCGCTCGCGGCCGAGGGGCTGTTCGCCGCCGACCGCAAGAAACCACTGCCCTTCCTGCCGCAGCTCGTCGGGCTCGTCTGCGGCCGGGCCTCGGCGGCCGAGCGCGACGTGCTGGAGAACGCGCGCCACCGCTGGCCCGCCGTCCGCTTCGAGGTGCGCAACGTCGCCGTGCAGGGCGTGCACGCGGTGCCTCAGGTCGTGCAGGCCGTGAAGGAACTGGACGCGCTGGACGACGTGGACGTGATCATCGTGGCGCGCGGCGGCGGCAGCGTGGAGGACCTGCTGCCGTTCTCCGACGAGCAGCTCGTACGGGCGGTGGCGGGATGCCGTACGCCCGTCGTCTCGGCCATCGGGCACGAACCGGACAATCCGCTGCTCGACTACGTCGCCGACCTGCGGGCCTCAACCCCGACCGACGCGGCCAAGAAGGTCGTGCCGGACGTCGGCGAGGAGTTGCAGCGTGTCCAGATGCTGCGGGACCGGGCCCGGCGGTGTGTGCTGTCGCTCGTCGAGCGCGAGGAGCGGGGGCTCGCGCACGCGCTGGCGCGGCCCTGTATCGAGGATCCGCACCGCATGGTCGACGAGCGGGCCGAGCAGATCACCTCGCTGGTCGACCGCAGCCGCCGTACGCTGCGCCATCTGCTCGACCGTGCCGAGTCGGAGCTCACCCACACGCACGCGCGGGTGGTGGCCCTCTCGCCGGCCGCGACGCTGCAGCGGGGGTATGCCGTGCTGCAGAAGGCCGACGGGCACGTGGTGCGGGGGCCGGAGGAGGTGACGCCGGGTGAGGCGTTGCGGGCGCGGGTCGCCGAGGGCGAGTTCACGGTACGGGCCGACAACCAGGGATCTTAGGGTGGGCGCATGACCAGCAAGACGGACGAGGCGCTCGGGTACGAGCAGGCGCGGGACGAGTTGATCGAGGTCGTACGGCGTCTGGAGGCCGGGGGCACGACCCTCGAGGAGTCCCTCGCGCTGTGGGAACGCGGTGAGCGGCTGGCCAAGGTGTGCCGGACGTGGCTGGAGGGGGCCCGCAAGCGGCTCGACGCCGCGCTCGCCGAGGAGCGGGAGGACGAGGAGGGCACGGGCGCCGCGGGTTCCGACTGATCCGGCGGCGGGCGTCGGCATCCGACGCGCTTGAGCCGTGGCGGACGCCGGTGGCGGGCCTCCGCACTCGACGCGCGTGAGCCGGAGGCGGGCCTCTGTGGCGGGCGCCGCCGGTGGGCTGTCGTCCGCGTGGTCTCGCACCCTTGAGACGGGGAAGCCGATGCCGCTTCGCCATCCCTTCCGACTGTGAAGTCGATCACCACGAGCCCGTTTTAGTTGAAGCTTGAACCTCTTGGGCCTAGTGTCGATGCCGTCGGCCGAACCAGCCGGATCACGGCGGGCCTCGCGGCTCAGGACGTCGTCTTCGGCATCGGCTCGGCGAGGGTGGGCAGCGTGCCCCTCGTTGCCGCCCTCAAGGCCGCGCCAGGGATCTGGGTCCATCTGGCGCGCCCCATGGGAAAGGCCCCCGCCAATGACGCCGGGGGCCTTTCCCATGGACCGGTCGGCTCTCCTGAGCCGGCCTTCGCTTCCGAGCCGATCGGCTCACGTGATCCGGGTCGTCGCACGGCACGTCCAGGACGGCCGGCCTGGGCCCGTGTCACTTCGTCCGCAGGGCCTCCGCCATCTTCGCCAGCTGGGCGAACGACGCCGTGCCGGCCACCACGGTCGTGGACCCCTTGTCCTTGAGCACGAGCGCGTCGTAACGGCCACCCGTGTAGCGCTGCCAGACACGGCCGCCGATCTCCTGGGTGGCCTTCGTCTCGTGCGCGCCCTGGCTCGCCTCGTCGATGAACGCGGACGGCTTCTGAGTCGACTGCTCGATCGCCACGTACTGTCCGGCGGGGTCCTGGAAGCCGAGGTGCCACGCATCGGACTCGTCACCCTGGAAGCGCACTGAGGTGGCCTTCCAGGTGTCGGGCAGGCCTTCGGGCGCCGCCACCGGATAGCTTGCGGCCCGGCGCGCCGTGAGCAGCTCGACGCGGTAATCCACCCGCTTGAGATCGGGAGCGTGGTCGTCGTGCGGGATGAACAGGTAGATCACGCCCGCCATCAGACCGATCAGGCCCAGGGAGAGGATCATGTCCCGGACCGTCTTCTGCTTGCCTTTCGTACCTGCCACCCCGCTATCGTCGCAGGTGCAGACCTCCGCTCATCCGTGGGGCCCCCTGCTCATTTTGTCTGCTCGGCGATAGAGTCTTGGGCACCACCCTCATCCGGCCGTCGTCGTATCAGAAAGGTGCGCTCCGATGACCGAGAATCATCATCTGCCGTCCGAACTCGAAGTTCCCTCCGAGGCACCGGACCGGAACCTCGCCCTGGAACTCGTCCGGGTCACCGAAGCCGCCGCCATGGCCGCGGGCCGCTGGGTCGGCCGCGGTGACAAGAACGGCGCCGACGGTGCCGCCGTACGCGCCATGCGAAGCCTCGTCTCCACCGTGTCGATGAACGGCGTCGTCGTCATCGGCGAAGGAGAGAAGGACGAGGCGCCGATGCTCTTCAACGGAGAGCGGATCGGCGACGGGACCGGGCCCGAGTGCGACATCGCCGTGGACCCGATCGACGGCACCACGCTCACCGCCAAGGGCATGCCGAACGCCATCGCCGTACTGGCCGCCGCCGACCGCGGCACGATGTTCGACCCGTCCGCCGTCTTCTACATGGACAAGCTGGTCACCGGCCCCGAGGCGGCCGACTTCGTCGACATCGACGCGCCCGTCTCGGTCAACATCCGCCGGGTCGCCAAGGCCAAGCGGTCCACGCCCGAGGACGTCACTGTCGTCATCCTCGACCGGCCGCGCCACGAGGGCCTCATCAACGAGGTCCGGGAGACCGGCGCGCGCATCAAACTGATCTCGGACGGCGACGTGGCCGGTTCGATCCTGGCACTGAGCGAGAACACCGGCATCGATCTGCTGCTCGGCGTCGGCGGCACGCCCGAGGGCATCATCTCCGCCTGCGCCGTGAAGTGCCTCGGCGGCACCATCCAGGGCAAGCTGTGGCCCAAGGACGACGAGGAGCGGCAGCGGGCCATCGACGCGGGCCACGACCTCGACCGGGTGCTGACCACGGACGACCTCGTCTCCGGCGAGAACGTCTTCTTCGTCGCCACCGGCATCACCGACGGCGAGCTGCTGCGCGGGGTGCGCTATCGCTCCGAGACCGCCACCACGGCCTCGATCGTGATGCGCTCCAAGTCCGGCACCGTCCGCCGGATCGAGTCCGTGCACCGGCTGAGCAAGCTGCGCGCATACAGCGCGATCGACTTCGACCGAGCCAAGTAGCCGGAGACCGGTCCGCCTCGGGGCGTCAGCCCCCTCGGCCCGGTCACCGGAACCCCGGGGCGCCCTCTGTGCGGAGAGGGCGCCCTTCTCGTGGGTCCCGTCAGCCGGCCGCGGCTATCGTCCCCCGCGCGGCCTTCTTGAGCTCCATCTCCCGGCGCCGGCGCCGGGCGAGCACCACACGGCGCTCGGCGGCCGTGAGGCCGCCCCAGACCCCGTACGGCTCGGGCTGGAGCAGCGCGTGCTCCCGGCACTCCACCATCACCGGGCAGCGCCCGCAGACCCGCTTCGCCGCCTCCTCACGGGACAGCCGGGCCGCGGTGGGTTCCTTGGAGGGCGCGAAGAACAGGCCGGCCTCGTCGCGCCGGCACACCGCCTCCGTGTGCCACGGGGCGTCCTGATCCCTGTCGCGCACTGGCACCCGCTGGTGCGGAACGTCAGCGACCTGCAGGGACGAATGCGGCGGTTGCAGCACGGTCTACTCCTGACGACGGCTTCGCGAGCGAGAGACGATGCAGCAAGGCCTACCCGCTGTGCGCGCGCCTATGCACTGCGTCCCCGGCCGCCGGGCGCCCAGGGAGTGCCGGTGTCGCTCCAACCGGACCCTTTCGCTTCGGATACGACCGGATTCACAAGCGTCAACGGTCCAGATGTTTGCGCAGAGCGCGGTCCACCTTGTCCGAGACACGATCGAGGATGTCGGCCACCCGCTTGCCCCGCTTCGGCCGGGCTTCGACGTTCCCGAGGACGGCCAGGCCGTCCACGTAGACGACGGGCGCTTCCTGGTCCGCCGAATCCAGCGGGCTCACCTCGAAGTTGCCGAGCACACCGCCGCCGGTGCCGCGCAGCGAGACGTTCTCCGGGACGCGGATCTGGACGTCGCCGAAGACCGAGACCGCTTTGATCACGATCTGCTGGTACTCGAAAATGGCCTCGCTCAGGTCGATCTCGACGCTGCCGAAGATCGCGTACGCGTGCGTACGGCGGCCGGGGCGCCAGCGGCCCCTGCGCATGGCGGAGCTGAAGACCGCCACCACGTTCTCGTCGGGCTCGGCCGGGATCGCGCCCGGGGTGGGGCGGCCCGGTGCCGGGGAGTCCGCCGCGGCGACACGGTGCGCATGGGCCGCGGGCAGATCCCGGACGAATCGGTCCAGCTCGCCGGCCGTCTTGGCGTTGAGCACGCCCTCGACGCGCTCGGCGTGCTCCTCCGCCGTGAGACGACCCTCGGCCAGGGCGTCGCGCAGAATGTCGGCGATGCGGTCACGGTCGGCGTCGGAGCAGCGCAGCTCGGCCGGAGGCACGGGCTGCCGGTTCGTCAGAACGGGGCTCTTGTGAAGGTCCACGGCAGCAGCGTACCGAAACGCGATAGATCGCGACTACCCCCCGGATCCGGACTGTGGAAAACCGCGCGCCGGGACAAGGTGCTCGAGCGCGCCCGACTGAGCCCTACCTCACAGGCTCGCCGTCGGCGCCAGGTTCTACGCTGGTGGACGCTGCCAACGGAGGCCAGCCCCGGCGAGTGAGCCGAAGGGGCGCGCCTGTGCGGGGAGACCGAGCACGATCGGCCCCTGGCACAGCATGTCGCGCCCCGGAGGTCGACGAGCCAGGAAATGACGGCCTGTCTAGTGAGGAATGGGCGAGATGCCTGAGTTCGCGTACACCGATCTGCTCCCGACAGGAGAGGACACCACCCCCTACCGGCTGGTGACCTCCGAGGGTGTCTCCACCTTCGAGGCCGACGGGCGTACGTTCCTCAAGGTCGAGCCGGAGGCGCTGCGCAAGCTCGCCGAAGAGGCGATCCACGACATCCAGCACTACCTCCGTCCCGCGCACCTCGCCCAGCTGCGGCGCATCATCGACGACCCGGAGGCCTCGGCGAACGACAAGTTCGTCGCGCTGGACCTGCTGAAGAACGCGAACATCGCGGCGGCGGGCGTGCTCCCCATGTGCCAGGACACCGGTACGGCGATCGTCATGGGCAAGCGCGGCCAGAACGTCCTCACCGAGGGCGGGGACGAGAAGGCGCTCTCCCACGGCATCTACGACGCGTACACCAAGCTGAACCTGCGCTACTCACAGATGGCCCCGCTCACCATGTGGGAGGAGAAGAACACCGGCTCGAACCTGCCGGCGCAGATCGAGCTCTACGCGACGGACGGCGGCGCCTACAAGTTCCTGTTCATGGCGAAGGGCGGCGGCAGCGCCAACAAGTCCTTCCTCTACCAGGAGACGAAGGCCGTCCTGAACGAGGCCTCCATGATGAAGTTCCTGGAGGAGAAGATCCGCTCGCTCGGCACGGCCGCCTGCCCGCCGTACCACCTGGCGATCGTCGTCGGCGGCACGAGCGCCGAGTACGCGCTCAAGACCGCCAAGTACGCCTCCGCGCACTACCTGGACGAGCTGCCGGCGGAGGGCTCCGAGCTGGGCCACGGCTTCCGGGACAAGGAGCTGGAGGAGAAGGTCTTCGAGCTGACGCAGAAGATCGGGATCGGGGCGCAGTTCGGCGGCAAGTACTTCTGCCACGACGTCCGCGTGGTCCGCCTCCCCCGGCACGGGGCGTCCTGCCCGGTCGCCATCGCGGTCTCCTGCTCGGCCGACCGCCAGGCCGTGGCGAAGATCACCGCCGAGGGCGTGTTCCTGGAGCAGTTGGAGACGGACCCGGCGCGGTTCCTGCCGGAGACGACGGACGAGCACCTGGAGCAGGACGGCGACGTCGTGCGCGTCGACCTGAACCAGCCCATGGACGACATCCTCGCGGAGCTGACCAAGTACCCGGTGAAGACGCGGCTTTCGCTGTCCGGTCCGCTGGTCGTGGCGCGCGACATCGCGCACGCCAAGATCAAGGAGCGGCTGGACCGCGGCGAGGAGATGCCGCAGTACCTCAAGGACCACCCGGTCTACTACGCCGGCCCGGCCAAGACGCCCGAGGGCTACGCGTCCGGCTCCTTCGGCCCGACGACGGCGGGCCGCATGGACTCCTACGTGGAGCAGTTCCAGGCGGCGGGCGGCTCCAAGGTGATGCTGGCGAAGGGCAACCGGAGCAAGCAGGTCACGGACGCGTGCGCGTCGCACGGCGGCTTCTACCTCGGCTCGATCGGCGGCCCGGCCGCCCGTCTCGCCCAGGACTGCATCAAGAAGGTCGAGGTCGTCGAGTACGAGGAGCTCGGGATGGAGGCGGTCTGGAAGATCGAGGTCGAGGACTTCCCGGCGTTCATCGTGGTGGACGACAAGGGCAACGACTTCTTCAAAGACCCGGCACCGCAGCCGACGTTCACGTCGATTCCGGTGCGGGGGCCGGGGCTGGCGTAGCGCCTTCGGGGCGGCGGGTAGGCATCGCGCCCCCGCCGCCCCCGCCGCAGGGGATGCGCCCCTGCACCCTGCCGGGGCTCCCGCCCCGGACCCCCTTGCGGCCCGACGGCCTCGTCCTCGAACGCCGGACGGGCTTCGTTATCGCCGTCGGACCGATGACTCGAACCTCGGACGAATGGGTCGAACGTCAGACGAATGGGTCGAACGACCACTTCAAAAATCCCCCGCCGATCCGGCGCCTCAGCCGACGTTCCAGGGACCGCTTCCCCGGCCCGGGAGCCGTCCCCCATTCGGCCCATCCCCCGGAACAACCGCACCCGCCCCCGCGCTGTACCCGGTATGAGCGAATACCGCATCGAGCACGACTCCATGGGCGAAGTGAAGGTACCCGTCGACGCCAAATGGCGGGCGCAGACGCAGCGCGCCGTGGAGAACTTCCCCGTCTCCGGACAGCGCATCGAACGTGCGCACATCGAGGCGCTGGCGCGGATCAAGGGCGCCGCCGCCAAGGTCAACGCGGAGCTGGGGGTGCTCGACAAGGACGTCGCCCAGGCCATCCAGGAGGCCGCCGACGAGGTCGCCGAGGGACGGTGGGACGAGCACTTCCCCGTGGACGTCTTCCAGACCGGGTCCGGCACCTCGTCCAACATGAACACCAACGAGGTCATCGCCACTCTCGCCAGTGAGCGGCTCGGCCGGAACGTGCACCCCAACGACCATGTGAACGCCTCCCAGTCGTCCAACGACGTCTTCCCCTCCTCCCTCCACATCGCCGCCACCGGCGCCGTCAGCCGCGACCTGATCCCCGCCCTCGAGCACCTCGCGGCCTCTCTCGAACGCAAGGCCGACGAGTTCGCGGATGTCGTGAAGGCGGGGCGGACCCACCTCATGGACGCCACGCCCGTGACCCTGGGTCAGGAGTTCGGCGGCTACGCCGCCCAGGTGCGGTACGGCGTCGAGCGGCTGAACGCCTCGCTGCCGCGGCTCGCCGAGCTGCCGCTGGGCGGTACCGCGGTCGGTACCGGCATCAACACGCCGGCAGGCTTCTCCGCCGCCGTCATCGCAGAGGTCGCGCGCGCCACCGGGCTGCCGCTCACCGAGGCCCGCAACCACTTCGAGGCCCAGGGCGCCCGGGACGGCATCGTCGAGACCAGCGGGCAGCTGAGGACCATCGCCGTCGGCCTGACGAAGATCGCCAACGATCTGCGGTGGATGGCCTCGGGGCCGAGGACCGGGCTCGCCGAGATCGCCCTTCCCGATCTGCAGCCGGGATCCTCGATCATGCCCGGCAAGGTCAACCCCGTCATCCCCGAGGCCGTCCTCATGGTCGCCGCGCAGGTCGTCGGGAACGACGCGACCGTCACCACCGCCGGCGCGGCCGGCAACTTCGAGCTCAACGTCATGATGCCGGTCCTCGCGAAGAACGTGCTGGAGTCGGTCCGGCTGCTCGCCAACGTCTCCCGGCTGCTCGCCGACCGGACCGTGGACGGCATCGTCGCCCACCCCGAACGCGCCCGCGAGTACGCCGAGTCGTCGCCCTCCGTCGTCACCCCGCTCAACAAGTACATCGGGTACGAAGAGGCCGCGAAGGTCGCCAAGAAGGCGCTCGCCGAGCGCAAGACGATCCGTCAGGTCGTCCTGGAAGCGGGCTACGTGGAGCGCGGCGACCTCACGCTGGAGCAGCTCGACGAGGCACTCGACGTCCTGCGGATGACCCACCCGTGAGGACCGCCCCTCATGTCACCCGCTCGTGGCGAACCATGACGGGCGCCACGGCGTCGTATGCCTGGGGCACCTAATATCTGTGCATGGCAGACGGTGGAGCGGTGAGACGAGTGGAAGCGAGCACGCCGACGACATACTGGGCGCCGGGAGAGCACATCCTCTGGCGGTACCGGGAGAACGCCGGTGAACGCTTCCACATCGTGCGCCCCGTCACCGTGGTCAGGGACGACGACCAACTGCTCGCGGTGTGGATGGCCCCCGGCACCCAGTGCGTGCGGCCCGTCCTCGCCGACGGCACGCCGCTGCACGCCGAGCCGCTGGAGTCCCGCTACACCAAGCCGCGGACGGTGCGGCTCGACCGCTGGTTCGGTGCCGGGGTGCTCAAGCTGGCACAGCCCGGTCAGCCCTGGTCGGTGTGGCTGTTCTGGGAGCCGGGCTGGCGGTTCAAGAACTGGTACGTGAACCTGGAGGAGCCGCTGGTCCGCTGGGCCGGCGGCGTCGACTCGGAGGACTACTTCCTGGACATCTGCGTCTACCCGGACCGCAGCTGGGGCTGGCGCGACGAGGACGAGTTCGCGCAGGCCCAGCGGGACGGTCTGATGAATCCTCGGCTGGCCCAACGGGTGCGGGAGGCGGGGCTGTCGGCGGTGGAGGCGATCCGCACCTGGCAGGCGCCGTTCTCGGACGGCTGGCAGCACTGGCGGCCCGATCCGTCCTGGTCCGTTCCGTCGCTGCCTGAGAACTGGGACCGTACTCCTGCGTATGTGACCTCATGAGACCCTTGTTGCGCCCCCGCGGTGCAACCGTAGGATCGTCCTCCGCAAGGGCACACCACAGCAACTCCCGCAATATGTGCTGAGCTTGACCGAACGTCATCGAGGGGCGGCAGGACGTGAGCGAGGGGTACGAGGACCGGACCGGGACGGCGCGTCCGACCCGTGGGTCATGCACGGCGGGTGACAGCGCCGGAATTCTGTTCCTGGGACACGTATTCCGGGTATCGGCATTTCTGCGGGACGAACTGCACGGACGGCGCGCAGCCCCGGACGGATGGATTCGACACGCGTGACGGAGCACCCGACCTCCCACGAGCGCCCGCAGCAGGGCGTCGGCCCCGCGGACCCCCGCGGGGCGCTCCTGCGTACCCCGGAGCCGCTGCCCGTGTCCCCCGCCCCGGCCTTGCCCGCACAGACCCGGGCCGGCGAGCCGTCCGCGTCCCCCGCCGGTCCGCTGCCGGGCGCGAAGCACGGACCGTCGGGTCCGCAGGGCGGCGCGTCCTCCGCCATGCCCGCGACGGGCGGCGGTGAGCACTCCCAGCCGGCCGCCGACGAGCCCGGCACGCACCGGCCGCGACCCGCTCCCGAGGGCATCCCGGTCCAGCCCGGCGGCGAACAGGACCGTGCCGCAGGCCTGCCCGGCGGCAAGGAGCGGCGTACCGGCCAGGCCCCGCCGCCGCACGGCCCGATGCCCATGCGCCGCGACGGGGACCGGCTGCGTTTCGTGGGCGCCGCGACCCGGCGGATCGCCCGCGGTATCGATCTCGACGAGATCGTGATGGGTCTGTGCCGGGCCACTGTGCCGACGTTCTCGGACGCGATCCTGGTCTATCTGCGCGACCCGCTGCCGGTGGGTGACGAGCGGCCGACCGGGCCGCTCGTGCTGCGGCTGAGGCGCACCGACCGGATCCCGCAGGAGCGGGACCTGGAGGACGGGATCCTGCCGGTTCCCGTGCCGGAGAGCCCTGGCCTCGTGGCACTGAGCAGGGAGCTGTGCGAGGTGCGGCCCGGAGGTGCGCTCGCCGAGGTGCTGCGCGGGGTGCGGCCGGTGTTCGCGGACGCGCCGTCCGCCCGCGCCGCGCTGCCCGAACTGCTGGGCGAGGACCTCACGGTTCCCCCCGGCCAGCGGGCGATCCTCGCCCCGCTGCGCGGCCGGCGCCGGGTCATCGGCGCCGTGCTGTTCCTGCGCCGCGCGGAGCGTCTGGCGTTCGAGGCGGACGACCTGCTGGTCGCCGCGCAGCTGGCCACGCACAGCGCGCTCGGCATCGACAAGGCGGTGCTGTACGGCCGTGAGGCGTACATCGCCGACGAGCTACAGCGCACGATGCTGCCGGAGACCCTGCCGAACCCGACGGGCGTCCGGCTCGCGTCCCGCTATCTGCCGGCCGCCGAGACGGCCCGTGTGGGTGGCGACTGGTACGACGCCATTCCGCTGCCCGGCAGCCGGGTGGCCCTGGTCGTGGGCGACGTCATGGGCCACTCCATGACGTCCGCGGCGATCATGGGGCAGCTGCGGACCACGGCCCAGACGCTCGCCGGACTCGACCTGCCGCCGCAGGAGGTGCTGCACCACCTCGACGAGCAGGCCCAGCGACTGGGCACCGACCGCATGGCGACCTGTCTGTACGCGGTGTACGACCCGGTCGCGCACCGGATCACCATCGCCAACGCCGGCCACCCTCCGCCGGTCCTGCTGCATCTGGGCGGCCGGGCCGAGGTGCTGCGGGTGCCCGCGGGCGCGCCCATCGGCGTGGGCGGAGTGGACTTCGAGGCGGTCGAGCTGGACGCCCCGGCCGGGGCGACCCTTCTGCTGTACACCGACGGTCTCGTCGAGTCGCGGCTGCGTGACGTGTGGACGGGCATAGAACAGCTGCGGGAGAAGCTCGCCGCCACCGCCCAGCTCACCGGCGCGGATCATCCGCCGCCGCTCGAGGCGCTGTGCGACGAGGTGCTCGACATGCTCGGCCCCGGCGACCGGGACGACGACATCGCCCTGCTCGCCGCCCGTTTCGACGGGATCGCGCCAAGTGATGTCGCCTACTGGTACCTGGAACCGGAGGACGCGGCCCCGAGCCGGGCCCGGCGCCTGGCCCGCCGTGCGCTGGCGCGCTGGGGCATGGAGGAGCTGACGGACTCGGTGGAGCTGCTGGTGAGCGAGGTCGTGACCAATGCCGTGCGCTATGCGTCACGGCCGGTCACGCTGCGTCTGCTGCGCACCGATGTGCTGCGCTGCGAGGTCGGCGACGATGTGCCGCAGCTGCCGCGGCTGAGGCAGGCGCGGGCCACGGACGAGGGCGGCCGGGGGCTCTACCTGGTGAACCGGCTGGCCCGGCGGTGGGGCGCGACCCGGCTGAGCACCGGGAAGGTGGTCTGGTTCGAGCTGAACCGGGGCTGAGCGGCCGGCGCACCCGTACGGCAATCAGAACCGGACCGAAACTGGACCCCGTCCAAAAGTTGCCGGCATCCCATCGGCGGAGTTGACTGCTGAGGTGAGCGAAGCGACCTGACCGACCCCTCTGTACGACGGGAGGACGCTCGTGACGCAGGCACCCCAGTCGGTTCCTTTCACCACCAGCAACTCGGGCATCCCGGTGGAGAGCGACGAGCACTCGCTCACCATCGGCCCCGACGGCCCGATCCTGCTCCAGGACCACTACCTCATCGAGAAGATGGCCCAGTTCAACCGGGAGCGGGTTCCGGAGCGGGTGGTACACGCCAAGGGCAGCGGCGCGTACGGAACCTTCGAAGTCACCAACGATGTCAGCCAGTTCACCAAGGCCGACCTGCTCCAGCCGGGGAAGCGCACCGAGATGCTCGCACGTTTCTCCACTGTCGCGGGTGAGCTCGGCTCCCCGGACACCTGGCGCGACCCGCGCGGTTTCGCGCTGAAGTTCTACACCCAGCATGGCAACTACGACCTGGTCGGCAACAACACGCCGATCTTCTTCGTCCGTGACTCACAGAAGTTCCAGGACTTCATCCGCTCCCAGAAGCGCCACCCGGTGACCGGGCTGCGCAACAACGACATGCAGTGGGACTTCTGGACCCTGTCCCCCGAGTCCGCGCACATGGTGACGTGGCTCATGGGCGACCGGGGCATCCCGAAGACGTACCGCAACATGAACGGGTACTCCTCCCACACCTACATGTGGATCAACGGCGGCGGCGAGAAGTTCTGGGTCAAGTACCACATGAAGACCGACCAGGGCATCGACTTCCTCACCCAGGAGGCGGCCGACGAACTGGCGGGCAAGGACGCCGACGTCCACCGCCGCGATCTGTACGAGGCGATCGAGCGCGGCGACCACCCGTCCTGGACGATGTACGTCCAGGTGATGCCCTTCGACGACGCGCCGGACTACCGGTTCAACCCGTTCGACCTGACCAAGGTGTGGCCGCACGGCGACTACCCGCTGATCGAGGTCGGCCGGATGACGCTGAACAAGAACCCGGAGGACTACTTCATCCACATCGAGCAGGCCGCGTTCGAGCCGTCCAACATGGTGCCGGGCATCGGCCCGTCGCCGGACAAGATGCTGCTCGGCCGGCTCTTCTCGTACCCGGACACGCACCGCTACCGCATCGGCCCCAACTACGCCCAGCTGCCGCCCAACCGGCCGCGCGTGGACGTGCACTCCTACGCCAAGGACGGCCCGATGCGCTACGAGCCCGCGCGCACCGCGCGGCCGTACGCACCCAACTCCTACGGCGGACCGGCCGCGGACGTCCAGCAGTTCGGCGACCCGGCCGGCTGGCACACGGCGGGCGAGATGGTGCGGGAGGCCTATCGGCTGCACCGTGAGGACGACGACTTCGGCCAGGCCCACACGATGGTCCGCCAGGTCCTGGACGAGGCGGCCCGCGACCGGCTGGTCTCCAATGTCACCAAGCACCTGCTGCAGGGCGTGAGCCGTCCGGTGCTGGACCGCGCGCTGCAGTACTGGCGCAACATCGACAAGGAGATCGGCGACCGCATCGCCCACAACGTCAACGGCGGCTGACAGCACAACGCGAAGGGCGTCCGGTGGCCGGTCCACCGGGCGCCCTTCGCCACTGCCGTTTGTCCGGCTTCCGCTACCCGTTCGGATTCAGCGGGAGCTGCGGCGTCGTCGGCGGTGTCGTGGCCGGAGCCGTCGGCTGGTTCGTCGTCGGCGTCTGGGTGGGCGTCTGCGTCGGGCTCGCAGGAGCCGTGGTCGTCGGCGGCTGCGTCGTCGGCGGCTGCGTGGTCGGCGTGGAGGACGGGGTCGACGTCGGCGACTGCGTGAGGCTGGGCGTCTCGCTCGGCTGGACCGCCGCGCCCTGCGTGGTGTCCAGGTCGAACTTGCTGACCGTGCCCATCGCCTGGAAGGTGTACGCGGCCCAGATCTGCGCCGGGTAGCCGCCACCGTTGATACGGCCGGGGGCCGGGAGGAGACCGGTGGCGCCCGAAAGGGTGACCTGGGCGCCGTTCTTGGCGTTCTCGCCGAACAGGCCGACGGAGGTGACCAGATCCGGCGTGTACCCGGTGAACCAGGCCGACTTGTTGTTGTCGGACGTACCCGTCTTGCCCGCGACCTGCTGGCCGTCACGCGACGGGTTGTCCCGGACGGACGTCTTGGCTGTACCGTCGTCGACCACACCGGTGAGCACCGAGGTGACCGTGTCGGCGGCCGTACGGTCGATGACCTGGTCGCCGATCGGGTCCGGCAGGGTGACCGTGCGGTCCTTGTGCTGCACCGACTTGATGATCGCCGGGGTGACCTTCTTGCCGTGGTTGTCGAGGGTCGCGTAGGCGCCGGCCATCTCGAGCGGGCTCGCGCCCATGGAGCCGAGTGTCTGCGCGGGCACCGCCTGCAGGCCCTTGGTGTCCAGGCCGAGCTGGCCCGCCACCTTCAGCACGTCCTCCATCCCGACGTCGACGCCCATCTGTGCGAAGACCGAGTTGACGGACTTGTTCATCGCCGTCTGAACGGTGATGTTGCCGTAGTTCTGGTCGTCCTCGTTCGGCGGGGCGAAGCCGATCGCGCTGCCCTTGACCGGCCGGCGGCTGGTGCCGTCGTAGATCGTGTTCGCGGTGATCGCCCGGCCGTCCTGCGTCTTGGCCTGCTCCTCCAGGGCGGCCGCGAGGATCAGCGGCTTGAAGGTGGAGGCCGGCTGGTAGTCACGGCGCGTGGCGTTGTTGCGGAAGTGCTTGAAGTAGTCGACGCCGCCGTACATCGCGAGCACGCGGCCCGTCTTCGGGTCGACCGACACGGCACCTGGCTGGACGTCGCCGTCCACGGAGCGCTTCTTCGCGTCGAGCTTGCTCGTCAGCTGCGCCTTGATGGCCTGCTCCAGCTGGGACTGCTTCTTCTTGTCGATGTTGACCGTGACGGTCCAGCCACCGGCCTTCACCATGGCCTCGGCGTCACCGAGCGAGGAGGCCGTGCCCTGGTCGACGAGCTGCTTCTCCAGCTCCGCGTTGGCCGCGTCCACCAGATAACCGGTCTGTCCCTGCATACCGGGCGCCCCCTTGGGCGCCCTCGGTACCTGGAACTTCATGGACTGGCGCTTGCCCGCGTCAAGCCAGTGCATCTGGACCATGTTGTTCAGGACGTAGTTCCAGCGCGCCTGCACCAGCTTCTTGCCGGTGTCGCTCGCGATCGCCCAGTCGTACTGGTTCGGCGCCTGGAGCAGGGAGGCCAGGTACGCGCCCTCCTCGACCGTGAGGTCCTTGGCGTCCTTGCGGTAGTACGCCTGCGCGGCGGCCTGGATGCCGTAGGCGCCGCGGCCGTAGTAGCTGGTGTTGATGTAGCCCGCCAGGATGTAGTCCTTGGACTTCTGGCGGTCCAGCTTCAGCGAGATGACCAGTTCCTTCAGCTTCCGCGTGACGGTCTGGTTCTGGTTCAGGTAGTAGTTCTTGACGTACTGCTGGGTGATCGTCGAACCACCCTGCGCGCCCTTGCCGGAGACGGTGTTGAGCAGGCCGCGGGCCGTGCCCTTCAGGTCGACGCCGGCGTCCTGGTAGAAGGTCTTGTTCTCGGCGGCCACGAAGGTGTGCTGGACGTCCTTGGGCACCTCGGCCAGATCGACGTTCTCGCGGTTGATGTCACCGGTGCGGGCGAGGATCGAGCCGTCGCTGTACTTGTAGATGTTGCTCTGCAGCTTGGCGGCGGCGTTCCCCGCGGGGATGGGCGTCATCATGTACAGCAGGGCGAACGCACCCATGGCCAGCAGCACGAAGCCGAACAGCGAGCCGAGCAGGGTCTTCCAGGTGAAGAGCCTGCGTATGCCGCTCTTTTTCTTACCCGCCCTGCCACGCGCGGCGGCCCTGCCCGCGGTCGGCGCACCGCCCATACCGACCGACGCGGAGCTGGTCGCCCTGATCGAGCGCTGGGGCGCCGCGCGGCGGCCACCGCGCTGCCGCGCTCGTCTCTCTTCCGCTCGTCCCATCGGTCGATGCGCTCCGCTTCCTTCTCGGCTGTCACACAGGTGCTTGGCTCAGGTCAGCTCAGAAAACTAACACCGCCCGGTAAGACAAAGGGGCGGCGATCCCCCCTTTTACGGACGTGACAATCAGCACCCGTCCCAATGGAACCGACGTTCGACAGGCATGGAAGGTTGTCGCGTCGGGTAATGTGATATCACTTAGCTAGACAATGGCTATGATTCGAAACGGGGGACACCACCCATGTCGCCACAAGACGCTTCCTCCGCCGGCGACATACCGGAGATGCCCGCGCCCCGGGTCCGGGAGTTCTCCGCGCACAGCATCGGCGGCGGTCTGGCGCTGGCGCTCGGACTGGCCGGACTCGCGCTCGGCGCCTGCCTGGTCGCGGCCGGCTCGACGGTCACCGCGGACGGCGCGAAGGCGGCACTGATCGTCGTCGGCGTCCCCGTCGGCCTCGCCGCGCTCATCGCCATGTCCGGCCTGAACACGGTGGCACCGGGCGAGGCCCGGGTCGTCCAGCTCTTCGGGCGCTACCGCGGCACGATCCGGCAGGACGGCCTGCGCTGGGTGAACCCCTTCACCTCCCGTACGAAGATCTCGACACGGGTCCGCAACCACGAGACCGCCATCCTCAAGGTCAACGACGCCTACGGCAACCCGATCGAACTGGCCGCTGTGGTGGTCTGGCGGGTCGAGGACACCGCGCAGGCCACCTTCGAGGTCGACGACTTCCTGGAGTTCGTCGCCACGCAGACCGAGGCGGCCGTGCGGCACATCGCCATCGGGTACCCGTACGACGCGCACGAGGAGGGCGGGCTCTCGCTGCGCGGCAACGCCGAGGAGATCACCGAGAACCTCGCCGCCGAGCTGCACGTGCGCGTGGACGCCGCCGGGGTGCAGATCATCGAGTCACGCTTCACGCATCTCGCATACGCTCCGGAGATCGCGTCCGCGATGCTCCAGCGGCAGCAGGCGGGCGCGGTGGTCGCGGCACGGCGGCAGATCGTGGACGGCGCGGTCGGGATGGTCGAGGCGGCACTGGCCCGCATCGCCGAGCGCGACATCGTGGAGCTGGACGACGAGCGGAAGGCGGCGATGGTGTCGAACCTGATGGTGGTGCTCTGCGGAGACCGGGCGCCGCAGCCCATCCTCAACACGGGGTCCCTCTACCAGTGACGGCACCTTCCGGGGGGCCGACCCCCCAGCGTCGGCCGCAGCAGCGCAAGCAGGTGCTGCTGCGGCTGGATCCGCTGGTCTACGACGCGCTGGCCAGGTGGGCCTCGGACGAGCTGCGCTCGGCCAACGCGCAGATCGAGTTCGTGCTGCGGCGTGCCCTCGCGGAGGCCGGCCGCCTGCCCCGCGGGACCGGACCGATCCCCCGCAGGGGCCGGCCGCCCGCTTCCGAGGAGCCCGAGGCGTGAGCGCCCGCCGCGTAGCAGAACCGTGACAAACGACCCTCACCTGCACTGACACCCTCTGGACCAAGATCTATACGCACTGTGTATACGTCATGTGTATACGCGCTATGTACAGTGCTCCCATGTCCATCGGTCACACCCTCCTGGGACTCCTGGAGTCCGGGCCCCGCCACGGCTACGACCTGAAGCGGGCCTTCGACGAGAAGTTCGGTCACGACCGGCCGCTGCACTACGGCCAGGTCTACTCGACGATGTCCCGCCTGCTGAAGAACGGGCTCGTCGAAGTCGACGGCATCGAGGCCGGCGGCGGGCCCGAGCGCAAGCGGTACGCCATCACCGACGCCGGGGTCACCGACGTACAGCAGTGGCTCGCGACCCCCGAGAAGCCCGAGCCGTATCTGCAGTCGACGCTCTACACGAAGGTCGTCCTCGCGCTGCTCACGCACCGCGACGCGGCCGACATACTCGACACGCAGCGCTCCGAGCACCTGCGCATGATGCGGATCCTGACCGACCGCAAGCGCAAGGGCGATCTGGCCGACCAGCTGATCTGCGATCACGCCCTGTTCCACCTCGAGGCCGACCTGCGCTGGCTGGAGCTGACCGCCGCACGTCTCGACCGGCTCGCCGAGGCGGTGGCCAAGTGACTCCTCCTCCCGGTTCCCTGCTGGCTGCCGAAAACCTGCGCAAGGCCTACGGCCCGACCGTCGCCCTCGACGGCGCCGACTTCTCCGTCCACCCCGGCGAGATCGTCGCCGTGATGGGTCCCTCCGGTTCCGGCAAGTCGACCCTGCTGCACTGTCTCGCCGGGATCGTGCCGCCCGACTCCGGCTCCATCCTGTACGACGGCCGCGAGATGGCCGGCATGAGCGACGCCCAGCGCAGCCGCCTCAGGCGTTCGGAGTTCGGGTTCGTGTTCCAGTTCGGACAGCTCGTACCCGAACTGACCTGCGTCGAGAACGTGGCCCTTCCGCTCCGGCTGAGCGGCGCCTCGCGCAAGGCGGCCGAGCGCACCGCCCGGTCATGGATGGAGCGCCTGGAGGTCGACGACCTCGCGGGCAAGCGGCCCGGGGAGATATCCGGCGGTCAGGGACAGCGCGTCGCCGTCGCCCGCGCCCTGGTCACCAGCCCGCGCGTGCTGTTCGCCGACGAGCCCACCGGCGCGCTCGACTCCCTCAACGGCGAGCGCGTGATGGAGCTGCTCACCGAGGCTGCCCGGTCCACCAACGCGGCCGTCGTGCTGGTCACGCACGAGGCGCGGGTGGCCGCCTACTCCGATCGCGAGATCGTCGTGCGGGACGGTAAGTCCAGGGACATGGAGCGCGTCGTATGAGCCAGTGGGCCCGGGATCTGGCCATGGGCGTCCGGTTCGCCTTCACCGGCGGGCGCGAGGGGTGGGCCCGGCTCCTGCTGACGGCTGTCGGTGTCGGTCTCGGGGTGGCCCTGCTGCTGCTCACCACCGCGCTGCCGAACACGCTGGTGGTACGGCACGAGCGTGAGGAGGCGCGCCTGGACTACACGTACAGCCAGACGACCATGCCCAGGTCCGACCGCACCCTCGTGATCGCGGACATCGACACGACGTTCCACGAGAAGGACGTACGCGGGCGGCTGATGGAGCCCGAGGGGGCGCGGGCGCCGCTTCCCCCGGGGCTGGACACGTTCCCGGCCGTCGGGGACATGGTCGTCTCCCCCGCGCTGAAGGAACTCCTCGGCTCCGACGGCGGGAAGCTGCTGCGGGAGCGGCTGCCGTACCGGATCGTCGGGACCATCGGGGAGAGCGGACTGATCGGCTCGCACGAACTCGCCTACTACGCGGGGGCGAACGGCCTCGCGGCGAAGATCAACGGTTCCTCGGTGGCCCGTATCGACCGCTTCGGGCACCCGACCGCGACCTCCGAGAAGTCGGACCCGGTACTGGTCCTGCTGGCGCTCGTCGTCTTCGTGGTGCTGCTGATGCCGGTCGCCGTGTTCATCGCCGCGGCCGTGCGGTTCGGCGGCGAGCGGCGCGACCGCAGGCTGGCGGCGCTCAGGCTGGTCGGCTCCGACGGCGGGATGACCCGGCGGATCGCCGCGGGCGAGGCGCTCGCGGGAGCCCTGGCGGGGCTCGTCCTCGGCACCCTGTTCTTCTTCGTCGGACGTCAGGTCGCGGGCACCGCGGAGATCCTCGACGTCAGCGTGTTCCCCAGCTATCTCAACCCCTCTCCGGTCCTCGCCGTGCTCGTCTCGGTGGCGGTGCCGGCGGCCGCGGTGCTGGTGACGCTGTTCGCCCTGCGCCAGGTCGTCATCGAGCCGCTCGGCGTGGTCCGTGCGGCGCGGCCCAGACGGCGCCGGCTGTGGTGGCGGCTGCTGATGCCGCTGGGCGGGCTCGCGATGCTCTACCCGATGGTCGGCCAGGGCCACGACAACGGGAACTTCAACCAGTACCTCGTCACCGGCGGCGTCATCCTGCTGCTCGTCGGGGTGACCGCGCTGCTGCCGTGGATCGTGGAGACGGTCGTGGCCCGGCTCGGACGGGGCGGCGTCGCCTGGCAACTGGCCGTGCGCAGGCTGCAGCTGAGCAGCGGCACAGCGGCCCGTATGGTGAACGGCATCGCGGTGGCGGTGGCCGGGGCGATCGCACTGCAGATGCTGTTCGCCGGGGTCGAGAGCGATTACACCAAGGCGAGCCAGAACGACCTCTCGCGGGCGCAGATGCAGGTGAACCTGCCGAAGGGGGTGCCGCTCGACCCGGCCGCCCGGCAGTTCGCCGCCACCAAGGGCGTCCGCAAGGTCACGGCGCTCTCCTCCGCCAGCATCGGTGACCGGCGCAAGGACCCCGAGGCGAGCATGGAGCTCAATGTCGGCGACTGCGCCGCCCTGCGCGAGCTGGCGTCGCTGCCCTCGTGCCACGACGGGGACGTGTTCGCCCTGACCGGTGCCGAATGGGACACCGACACGCCGAAGCTGGCCAAGCCGGGCCGGACCCTCTACATCGACCCGTCCTACGCCACCGAGCGCCACAGCGAGGTCGTCTGGAAGGTCCCGGCGCAGCTGAAGCAGGCTCGGACGATCAAGGACCCGACGGGTTCGCAGCGCGGCGGCATCCTGATGACACCGGGCGCGCTGCCCGACCGGGCCGCGGAGCCGGTCACCGGTGAGATCTACCTGTCGATCGACCAGTCCGTACCGGACGTGCGCGAGTACGTGCGGAACACGGCGGCGCGGGTCGATGTGCAGGCGGACGCCATGACGTGGGCGGCCTCGGAGCAGTCCAACAGGTTCACCTCCATCCGCACGGGGCTGTTCGTCGGCGCCGCCTGTGTGCTGGCGCTGATCGGCGCGAGCCTTCTGGTGTCCCAGTTGGAGCAGCTGCGCGAGCGCAAGAAGCTGCTGTCGTCGCTGGTCGCCTTCGGCACCCGGCGCCGCACGCTGAGCCTGTCGGTGCTGTGGCAGACGGCGATCCCGATCGGGCTGGGGCTGGGGCTGGCGTCGACGGTCGGTCTGGTCCTGGGTGCGGTGCTGCTGAAGATGACCGGCCAGACCGTCCGCGTGGACTGGCCGAGCGTGCTGTCGATGACCGGCTTCGGCGCCGCGGTCGTCTTCCTGGTGACGCTGCTCAGCCTGCCGCCGCTGCTGCGGCTGATGCGGCCGGACGGGTTGCGCACGGAGTAGCCGGCGGACCGTCGTGCGGACCCCTCCCCTGACCGGGAGGGGCCCGCACGCGTTCACAGGGCGTATTCCCCGGCGCGCCACCGAGGCGACCTCCCGTGGCGCCCTGCGCGGCACGGTGGCCTTCCCGCTGAGGGGTTGTGTGTATCAGCCAAGGCGTATATTCCTGCGAAATCCGCACTACCTGACGGAAGTTGAATTCTCTCGCCGTTCCGGGTGCGTCATCGACATCTGAGTGATCGAGTATGTGTGCGCGGCTGCGCGGAGATTCTTCAGGCCCCCGGCCCAAGTACCCGTACGGGCAAGGGTCGCAGTGCCTCGCGCATGGCCTCGGCCAGCTGTTCGTACTCGGCGCCCCGGGCGGCACCCGCACGCATCGCGAAGGCGACGCGCCGGGTCGGCGCCGGGTCGGCGAAGTAGCCGGTGAGGAGCTGGTTGTTGCGGGTGGTCTCCACCTTGAGCGCGGTGCGCGGCAGCAGGGTGACACCGAGGCCGCCGGCGACGAGCTGGACGAGGGTGGACAGTCCGGCGGCGGTCGTGGTCACGGGCGCGCCCTCCCGCCCATCGGCCGAGGGCCTCCGCCCCGCCCCGCTGATCTCACGGCCGGCCTCCCGGCAGATGTCGAGGGCCTGGTCGCGCAGGCAGTGGCCCTCGTCGAGCAGCAGCAGGTTCAGCTCGCGCAGCGCCTGACGGGGGATGCCCTCCCGTCCCCCGAGCCAGTGGTCGAGCGGGGTGACGAGCACGAAGTCCTCGTCGAAGAGGGGGAGTTCGACGACGCCGGGCACGCCGAGGGGGACGGCGAGCAGCAACAGGTCGAGGCGGCCGGTGGTGAGTCCGTCGATCAGGTTGGCGGTCTGCTCCTCGTGGACCTGCAGGTCGAGGTGCGGATAGCGGTCGTGGACGAGATTGAGGACGGTCGGCAGCAGGTACGGTGCGACCGTCGGGATCGCCCCGAGCCGCAGCACCCCGGTGAAGGGCGCCCGGACGGCTTCGGCCTCCTCCATGAGGGCGCCGACCTCCACCAGCACCGCCTTGGCCCGTACGGCGAGGCGCTCACCGGCGGGCGACAGGAGCACCTTGCGGGTGGTCCGCTCCAGCAGCGTCACCCCGAGGACCTCCTCCAGCGCGGAGACGGCGCCGGACAGCGCGGGCTGGCTCATGCCGATCGCGGCGGCCGCGTCCCGGAAGTGGAGATGCTCGGCGACGGCGGCGAAGGCGCGCAGCTGGGCGAGACTGGGCTGACGACGCCCGTTGCTCCTGATCCCACCCATCCGTCGCACTCCTCACCGTCACTGATAAGCGATGCCGATCAACCTGACCGAGTATAGCTATTACTCATATCAATGCACCCTGTGCCAGGATCGGCATTGTCCAACCCCTGAGAAGCACCTTGTGTACGCGGTGCTTCTGTGCTGCAAGGAGAGCGCGTGCTCACTGTCGGTGACAAGTTCCCCGAGTTCGAACTGACCGCCTGCGTCTCGCTGGAGAAGGGCCAGGAGTTCGAGCAGATCAACCACAAGACCTACGAGGGCAAGTGGAAGATCGTCTTCGCATGGCCCAAGGACTTCACCTTCGTGTGCCCGACCGAGATCGCGGCCTTCGGCAAGCTGAACGACGAGTTCGCCGACCGTGACGCCCAGATCCTCGGCTTCTCCGGTGACTCCGAGTTCGTCCACCACGCCTGGCGCAAGGACCACCCGGACCTGCGCGACCTGCCGTTCCCGATGATGGCCGACTCGAAGCACGAGCTGATGCGCGACCTGGGCATCGAGGGCGAGGACGGCTTCGCGCAGCGCGCCGTCTTCATCGTGGACCAGAACAACGAGATCCAGTTCACCATGGTGACCGCGGGTTCCGTCGGCCGTAACCCCAAGGAGGTCCTGCGGGTCCTGGACGCCCTGCAGACCGACGAGCTGTGCCCGTGCAACTGGAGCAAGGGCGAGGACACCCTCGACCCGGTGAAGCTCCTGGCCGGTGAGTGAGCGATGTCCCTCGACTCCCTCAAGTCCGCCATCCCGGACTACGCCAAGGACCTGAAGCTCAACCTCGGTTCGGTGATCGGCAACTCCGACCTGCCGGCCCAGCAGCTGTGGGGCACGGTGCTTGCCACGGCGATCGCGTCCCGGTCGGCGATCGTGCTGCGCGAGCTGGAGCCCGAGGCGAAGGCGAACCTGACGCCCGAGGCGTACACCGCGGCCAAGTCCGCGGCCGCCGTCATGGCGATGAACAACGTGTTCTACCGGACCCGGCATCTGCTCTCGGACCACGAGTACGGCACGCTGCGCGCGGGTCTGCGGATGAACGTCATCGGCAACCCCGGTGTCGAGAAGGTCGACTTCGAGCTGTGGTCGTTCGCGGTGTCGGCGATCAACGGCTGCGGGATGTGCCTGGACTCGCACGAGCAGGTGCTCCGCAAGGCGGGAGTGGACCGTGAGGTCGTCCAGGAAGCCTTCAAGATCGCTTCGGTGATCCAGGCGGTCGGCGTGACGCTGGACGCGGAGGCCGTGCTCTCCGAGTGAGCGAACGGCGAAGAGGGTCTCTCCCACTTCGGTGGGAGAGACCCTCTTCGCGTTCGTTCTATCCCGGCCCGGGGCCCTCCCGGCTCGTTCCCGGTCAGGCGTCGGACGGGCCGCTTCCTGACACCGACGTCTCCCGCTGCCGCGCGGCCGCCGGCTGGAGGGTCTGGTGTGTCGCTCCCGAGCTCGCGTATGAGCGCAGATAGCCCACCACCGTGTTCGTCACCGCCACCAGCGGCACCGCCACCACCGCGCCACCGATCCCCGCGACGATCCCGCCGGCCGTCACCGACAGGACGACCGCCAGCGGGTGGACCCGCACCGCCCGGCCCAGGATGAACGGCTGCAGGATGTGGCCCTCGATCTGCTGCACGGCCAGGACCACGACCAGCGTCATGATGGCCGTGAAGACCCCCTGCGTCACCAGCGCCACCACCACCGCCAGCGCACCCGACGCGACCGCGCCCACCAGGGGGATGAAGGAGAACAGGAAGATGAAGACGGCGAGCGGCACGGCCATGGGCACGTTCAGGATGTAGATGCCCAGGCCGATGAAGATCGCGTCGATCAGGGCCACTATCACCGTGCCGCGGACGTAGGCCGTCAGCGTGCGCCAGGCCCGGGGACCGGCGCCCGCCACACCCGGCCGCGCCGCGGCCGGCACCAGCTTGAGCGTCCACTCCCAGATGCGCCGGCCGTCGTACAGCAGGAAGAGGGTCGAGAAGACCGTCAGCAGAATGCCGGTCAGGGCCTCGACGATGACCTGCACGCCCTCCAGGCCGGTCGAGGTGATCTGGTCGGCGTTCGCGCCGATCGCCTCGCGCAGATTCTTGGCTATCTGGTTGATCTGCTTGTCCGTCACGTGGAAGGGGCTGTTGAGCAGCCACTTGCGCAACTCGTCGATGCCGTCCTGGATCTGGTTGGAGAGCGAGTCGATGTTCTCCATGACCTGCCAGGTCACGAACCAGCCGATGAGGCCCATGATGACGAAGCCGAGGATCGCGGTCAGCGCGGTCGCCGGGCCCCGCGGCACACCGTGACGCCTCAGCCGCGCCACGGTCGGCTGCAGCAGCGCCGTGATGAGCAGCGCGCACACGAACGCCAGCACCACCAACTGGACGGCACTGATGACCCGCATCAGCACCCAGAGGGTGCCGGCCAGGGCGAGCACCCGCCAGCCGGCTTCGGCGGCGACCCGTACTCCCCACGGCACCGCCTCGACGGGATTCGGACGCGCCTGGACCGTGGGCGCGTACGCCGGAGGCGGGGGTACGCCGTCCGGCATCGGGGGCGGCGCGGGCTCGGCGTGTTCCTTCTCGACCTCGGCGCGGCGCTCGTCCAGCCGCTCGCCCACCTGGCTCAGCCCGGCGCCCAGCCGGGAGAGCCACCCTGGCACTTGCGACATGATCCGCCCTCTTCCCCCGTGTCCCCGGGTGCTCCCCACCACTCCCCCCTGGAGTCGTCGGTTCCGACCGTACATGGCAGGACCCCACGGCCGTAAACGGCCTGAGCCCCTCACCCAAAGACGGTGAGGGGCTCCTCAAGGTTGAGCGACCGCGCGTGCGCGGACAAGCGGCTCAGTACCAGTGGTTGGCCTGCCAGAACGACCATGCCCCACAGGGGCTGCCGTACCGGCCGTTCATGTAGTTGAGGCCCCACTTGATCTGCGTGGCCGGGTTGGTCTGCCAGTCGGCGCCGACAGACGACATCTTGGAGCCGGGCAGGGCCTGGAAGAGACCGTAGGCACCGGAGGAGGCGTTGACCGCACGGTAGTTCCAGCTGGACTCGTGGTCCACGATGTTGCTGAAGCACTGGAACTGGTCGGCTGCCACCAGCTGACGTGCCATCGCCTGGATCTGCGCGACGGAGTAGGAGCTCTGGACCGGGAAGCTGGAGGCGTCACGGCTCGCGCGGCTGGCCGCGGCTGCGGCCTCCTTGCGTGCCTTGGCATCCTCTTCGGCCTTCTGCGCGGCCTTCTGCTTGGCGATCGCGTCCGCGGCCGCCTGCTTACGGGCCGTCTCCTCGGCGTCCTTCTTGGCGCTGACGTCCGCGGCGATGGCCTGGACGTCAGCCTGCTGCGTCAGGGACGCGGTCTGCACCTGTGCCTGCTGACCCGCGGGTATATCCGCCAGGAGGGTCGTCTCGTTGGCCGTCGCCTCGGCGTCGCTCGACGAGGGCTGCCCAGTGCTGCCCGAGGCAACACCGGTGACGGCGCCGACAGCGGTGACCGCCGTGGCCGAAGCCACTGCGAATCCCCGGACCGAAATCCGGCTCACACGGTTTCCTTCCAGCATCGCCCGCTTCGGTGACCCTGGCGGACGCAATCGTGCCCCTGACGCTGGCCTCCCAACTGCGGGGTCACGGGAGGCGCGGGCCCGGTGGGCAACTTCCTGACGGAAGCGGCCGCGTGGTGCTCGGGCGGCATACGACGGCGCTATGAAGTTCTGATGTTGCTGTGTTGCCGTACCGCTGGGGGTACAGGTGTGTCGTATGCGGGGCCTGACAGGAGTGAGACTCTGCCGTAACCGGACGCCGGGTGGCAATTCTGCGTTGAGTGTGAAAGCTCACATCCCGTTTGGCCCAGCGGATTAGCGGAACTCCCACACGCGAAGGCGCCGCCCGGCTAGGCTCTGGAGCCTTTGCCGAACGGCGCCAACCGACGGGTAACCACCTCAGGTTGAGCACTCGGGTCAGATCTGCCCGTCCTCGAGCATTTCGGTCACAAGGGCCGCGATCTGGGACCTCTCGGACCGCGTGAGCGTGACGTGGGCGAAGAGCGGATGCCCCTTCAGCTTCTCCACGACGGCGACGACTCCGTCGTACCGGCCCACCCGGAGGTTGTCCCGCTGGGCCACGTCGTGGGTCAGAACCACCCGTGAATTCGAGCCGATCCGGGACAGAACGGTCAGCAGGACGTTCCGTTCCAGCGACTGCGCCTCGTCCACGATGACGAAGGCGTCGTGCAGCGAGCGGCCGCGGATGTGGGTGAGTGGGAGGACCTCCAGCATCCCGCGCGCGGTGACCTCTTCGATGACCTCGCGGCTGGTGACCGCGGACAGGGTGTCGAAGACCGCCTGCGCCCAGGGGCTCATCTTCTCGGCCTCGGTGCCCGGCAGGTATCCGAGTTCCTGCCCGCCGACCGCGTACAGCGGCCTGAACACCATCACCTTCTGGTGCTGCCGGCGCTCGAGCACCGCCTCCAGGCCCGCGCACAGCGCCAGCGCCGACTTTCCGGTGCCGGCCCGGCCGCCCATCGACACGATCCCGACGTCCGGGTCGAGCAGCAGGTCGAGCGCGATCCGCTGCTCCGCGCTGCGGCCCTTGATGCCGAACGCCTCCCGGTCCCCGCGCACCAGCCGGACGTTGCCCTCCGACGTGACACGCCCGAGCGCCTTGCCCCGCTCCGACTGGATCGTCAGACCCGTGTGCACCGGCAGGTCGGCGGCCTCGGGGACATAGACGTGGCCCTCTTCGAACAGGATGTCCACCTGCTCGCCGGAAAGGGTCAGTTCGGACATTCCGGTCCAGCCGGTGGAGTCCGTGATGGCCAGCTCCGCGCGGTACTCCTCAGCGAGAAGACCGACGGAGGATGCCTTGATGCGCAGCGGCAGGTCCTTCGACACGACCGTGACGTCGAATCCCTCGGCCTGCAGATTGCGGGCGACCGCGAGGATGCGGGAGTCGTTGTCCCCCAGGCGGTAGCCCATGGGGAGCACGCTCGGGTCCGAGTGGTTGAGCTCGACCCGGACGGTTCCGCCGAGGTCCCCGATCGGGATCGGGGCGTCCAGACGGCCGTACCGGACCCGGTAGTCGTCGAGCAGGCGCAGGGCCTGGCGGGCGAAGTAACCGAGTTCCGGATGGTGCCGCTTGGCCTCGAGTTCCGTGACCACGACGATGGGGAGCACGACTTCGTGCTCGTCGAAGCGGGTCACGGCGTTCGGGTCGGCCAGCAGGACGCTGGTGTCGAGAACATAGGTGCGCCGGTCTGGCTTGGGGCGCTTTGTGCTGGTCACCACGGAAGGACGTACCCCCTCGGATGAGGTCGGGGAGCGACGGAGTGGAATGCCGGGTCGGGCTGGGCGGGAGAAATCCCGACCGGTCGACGGCCGCGATGCACGGGCCGAGAACCGGCCCTCCACTGCTTCTTCCGTGCCGTGACCGCACGGTGGGGCTGGTGCAAAGGGCCTCCCGGGCGGACGGCCCCGAGCCGTCCGCTGAGATCCGACACCCGTGGTTCGGGTGTCGACCTGTCTGGCTTATGCCCTCGAACATGCGCTGCCATGCCACGGCATATGACGGCGCCCCAATGAACTCCTTGTTACTTTTACGCCCTGACGGGTGAAGGCCTCTTCCGTCGCCCAGGGGCGAGTCGGCGCCCTGACGAGGAGGTTGTTCAGCCGCCGTAACGGCGGTGTCGCGCCGCGTAGTCACGGAGCGCGCGCAGGAAGTCCACCTTGCGGAAGGCCGGCCAGAACACTTCGCAGAAGTAGTACTCCGAATGCGCTGTCTGCCAGAGCATGAATCCGGACAGCCGCTGTTCACCGCTCGTACGAATCACCAGATCGGGGTCGGGCTGGTCACTCGTATAGAGGTGCCTGCCGATCAGGTCGACGTCCACGGAGTCGGCAAGGGCCTCCATCGAGGTGCCCTTCTCCCGGGCGTCGAGGAGCATCGAGCGGACGGCGTCGGCGATCTCCTGGCGCCCGCCGTAGCCGATGGCGACGTTGACGAGTATCCCCTCGACATGCGCGGTGGCCTCTTCGGCCTCCTTCAGGACGCCCTGCATCCGCCCGGGCAGCAGATCGCGGGCGCCCACGTGGTGCACCCGCCAGCGGCCGTCGGCGGCAAGGGAGCGGACGACGTCCTCGATGATCCCGAGGAGCGGGACGAGCTCCTCCTTCGGCCGGTCGAAGTTGTCCGTCGACAGCAGCCAGAGGGTGACGACCTCGACGTCCGTCTCAGCGCACCAGCCGAGGAACTCCTCGATCTTGTCGGCCCCCGCCCGGTGGCCCTGCGCGGTGGTCGAACCCGCGGCCTTCGCCCAGCGCCGGTTGCCGTCCATGATGACGCCGATGTGCTTGGGCACCTGAGCGTGGTCCAGGTGACCCTCCACCCGGCGTGCGTACAGCCTGACCAGCAGGCCGCGCAGCTTGTCGCGCAGGTTCACGTGATTGTCAGCCCCTCCGTGCGGATCAGACAGGTTCGGGCGTGCGCGATCCCCGTCAGATGGCGGTCCCCGGGGGCGAAGCCTACCCCTGGAAATCCATGGCCCCACCAAGGGGTGTCAGTGCTCCGTCCTGGGTGCGTACCCCCGAACAGGGGCCGTATGGCCCCCAATTCCGGGCCGGAGCACCCGCTACCGGCCGCGCCGGGAACCGGTGCGCACGGCGGGCGGGTCGGACGCCCATGGGGCCCGCGACGGGGGAAAGGAAAACGGGCCGGTCCGTGGGGGGGGAGACGGACCGGCCCGAGGGGGGGTTTCCACCATAACCCTTCGTAAGTGCTGCTGGCTGCATCGGCGTGCCACAACTACTCTCCGGATTCGCCCGGCGACGCCGCGATGCCCCCGGAATCGCTCCCTCACAGCGTGATCATGGCCGGAACACAGCGGATTCCAAGGGAATCCGGCCGAATCCAGAGGTATCCGAAGGATGTGTCCTGCCCTTTGGGGCACATGGATGACGCGTCCGGGCATACTCCGGCCGGGTGACTCGCGGCGCGAGCGCCCACTTGACGCCATCGATAGCTTCGCGGCCATGGCCATGCTCACGACGGCCGGCCTGTCCGGCCCGGTGCCCCTGGAGGTCGCCCGCTCGACCCGGTCCCGGCGGCGCGGGCTGCTCGGGCGCGACGGGATCGAGGGGGCTCTGCTGCTGAGCCCGGCGAGCGCGGTGCACACCCTGGGGATGCGGTTCCCGATCGACGTCGCCTACCTGGACCAGGAGTTGCGGGTGGTGGCGGTACGGACCATGCCGCCGGGGCGGATCGGCCTGCCCCGCCTGCGTGCGCGCCATGTCCTGGAGGCCGAGGCCGGGGCGATGGAACGGTGGGGCATACGGCGCGGGGCGCAGGTGACGGTGTACGACGCCTGACGGCACGCGGACGCAGGGTACGGCGCCGCGCAGCCCCCTCCCACTGCACGGTGCCGTGCCGCGCAGCTTTGCTGACGCGAATTGCCTTGGTCTGAACTTACGTGAGCGGCGGACCCGGTTCGAAGCGGATCCGATAACGATGTGACAACCTCAGGTGAACGGTCCCGGTATGTGGACATCCGTCTCACCCTCAGGACGCCCAAGTCCCGTCTGCTCGGACGGCCCCCGGTCTCACCCGCCCGGCTTGCGGGCCTCTATCAGGAATCGCGTGCTGTACGCGACGAAGGGCCCCTCGGACTCGATCCGTGCGTGCAGGGACCTCAGTTGGGGCTCGTACCGGTCCACGGTGAAGTCCGGGACCATCCAGATCACCTTGCGCAGGAAGTGGACCACGGCCCCGATGTCATGGAACTCCATGCGCAGCCGGGCCTCCTGAAGGCCGGTGACCTCGAGACCGGCCTCTTCGGCCCGGGCCCGTGCCCGCTCGGGGTCGCGCGCGTCGCGGACCTCCGGCGGCTGCGGCCCGAGGAAGTACTCGACGACCTCGACGGCGCTCGCCGGGCCGACCTGCTGGGAGAAGTACGTACCGCCGGGACGCAGCACACGGGCGATCTCGGGCCAGTACGTGCGTACCGGGTGCCGGCTGGTGACGAGGTCGAAGGCGCCTTCGGCGAAAGGCAGCGACGCGTCCTCGGGCGAGGCGACGACCACGGCGCCGCGCGGATGGAGCAGAGCGGTGGCCCTGGCGACGTTGGGCGGCCATCCCTCGGTGGCCGCGGTCAGCGGCGGCAGCGAAGGGGCGGAGGCCAGGACCTCGCCGCCTCCGGTCTGAACGTCGAGCGCGGCCGACGCCACGGCGAGCCGCTCCGCCATCGAACGCGCGTACCCCCACGGAGGCCGCTCCTCCGTGGCCCGGCCCTCGAACCAGGAGAAGTCCCAGCCGTCGACGGACGCGTCGACGGCTTCCTTGACGAGGTCTTCGTAGGTACGGCTGGTCGTCATGCGGCGATCGTCCCAGCGCCCGGGAAGGAACCGCGACCGAATTTCCCGGGCCGGCCGACCGCACGGACGGACAACCGGCCCCGGCCCACGGGCCCGCGGTCACGACACCAGCGGGCGCACCTCGTGGGCCGCGAACCGAATGAACGCCTCCGGGTCCGGCTCGTCCGCGGTCGGCTGGAGGACGACGGTGTCGGCGCCCGCGTCGGCGAGTCGCCGGACGGCCTCGGCGACCGCGGCCGCGTCCCCGGCCACCCCGTGCTCCGGTACCGGGTCCTCCCCGTCCGCCTCGATCTCGGCGCGCAGCCGGGCGGCGGCGTCCGGGCCGGTGGCGGTGCGCAGGTAGACGACGATGTGGTGGGGGTCGGTGCGGCCCGCGGACTCGCGCCCCTCGTCGATGAGCTGACGGGCCCTCCGTACGCCCTCGGGTGCCGTGGAAGCGGTGAGGACGGTCCCGTCGGCCGCCGCGCCGGACAGGCGCAGGGTGCGCGGTCCTGTGGCACCGGCGAGGACGCGGACCGCCTGCGCGGGCGGCCAGTCCAGCGCCACGCCGTCCAGTCTCACGTACCGCCCGTCGGTGGTGACACTCTCACCGCGCAGCAGGGCCCGCAGCGCGTCGAGATACTCGCCCAGCAGCGTCACCGGCGACTCGGCGCGGGCCCCGACCTGCTCCATCCAGCTCTGCACGCCGTGCCCCACACCGACGATCGCCCGCCCGGGGAACATCCGTTCAAGGGTGGCCGCCTCCATCGCGGTCACCGCGACGTTCCGCAGCGGCACCGGCAGCAGTCCGATGCCGACCCGCAGCCGCTCGGTCCAGGCGAGCGCGGCGGACGCGGCGGAGATCCCTCCCTCCAGGAAGCAGTCCTCCCACAGCCACAGCTCCTCAAGGCCCGCCTCGTCCGCGAGCCGCGCGATCCCGCGCAGCCGCTCGGGCGGCAGTTGGGGCCGGAACACAGCACCGATTCCAGTCATGCGGTCTTCCTATCGAGCGGACCCGGGCGGGACAACAGGTTTACCGTTCGTCCGGCTGCGGGCGCTCGTAGTGCAGGAGCACGACACCGTTGCCGAACCGGCGCGAGTCGATCAGGCGCAGGGCCGTCAGCGCGTCGGTCTCGGGGAAGAGACGCTGACCGCGGCCGACGAGGATCGGGTGGACGTAGATCCGGAACTCGTCCACCAGGTCGTGCCGCAGGAACTCGGCGGCGAGGGCGGCGCCGCCGAGCGCGAGGTCGCCTCCGTCCTGCGCCTTGAGCGCGAGGATGTCGTCCACGACGACGTCCCGGACGACGGTGGTGTGCCAGGCGGCGTGCTCGAGGGTCCGGGAGAACACGATCTTCGGCATGTTCCGCCAGATCCGGGCGTACTCGACCATGGGCCCCGAGCGGTGCGGATCGGAGTCGGCGGTGGGCCAGAAGTCGGCCATGAGCTGGTAGGTCACGCGGCCGTTGAGAAAGGCCCCCATGTCCTTGAGCACATCGTTGAAGTGCTGGTGCAGCTCGTCGTCGACCAGGTGCCAGTCGATCTCGCGGTTCGGGCCCTCGATATAGCCGTCCAGGGACACGGACATCATCAGGACGATCTTTCGCATGGGCAACTCCCGGTTCCGACGGCCACCGACTGGACGGCACGAGCATCGCGCAGCAGCGCCGCGTGGGCGCGGAGGCTGCTCCGGCGGAATCCGCGCACGCCTACGAAGCCGTGTCCCCCCTTGGGAACGACACTTCCACGCGACGGTTCTTGCGCCTGCCCTCCTCGGAGGAGTTGTCGGCGATCGGGTAGTCCTCGCTGTAGCCGCGCACCTCGAAGGTGACGTCGCCGCCGAGGCTCGCGGCCAGCCGGTCGTGCACCGCCTCCGCGCGCTGCTTGGAGAGGACCAGGCCGTGGGCGTAGCTGCCGAGGTTGTCGGTGAAACCGAAGACACGGACGTTCGTCGCGTTCTGCTTCTTGACCTCGTCCGCGATGGCGTCGATGCGGGAGCGGGCCTCCGGGTTCAGCTTGGCGCTGTCCTTGGGGAACAGCACCTCGGCCTGCAGCGCGAAGGTGACGTTCTCATTGGTGTCCTCCCGCCGCTCCTCGCCGCCGAGGTCCTCCACGACGGACTTGATGTCCAGCACCTTGGCGGGCGCGAGCGTGGCCCCGTCGGCGAGCTTCAGCCCCGGGCTGGTGGGGTCGACGGAGGGGGGCGGGGAGGTGGTGACGCTGCCGGGGGGTGCGCTGGGGTTGTCGTCGGCGGTGGCCGGGGGGGCTCCGGTCAGGGTGAGGAGCGTGAGAGCGGCCGCGAGGACGGCCGCGGCGGAGCGCGGGGCGGGGGCCACGGCAGGTCACCCCTCGGAGATCTGGATGGAGGCGGGGGGCATGGCACCGACCTGGAAGTCGACGTCGGTGGTGCCTTCGGGCGGAGCGGGGAACTGGGCGAACCAGTCCGCCGACTGCCCCGCGTTCACGCCTCCGCCGTCGAACTTGGTGCAGAGACAGCGACCTTGGGTGTCACGCAGAACCAGATACTTCTTCTTGCCCTTGCTGTCGACGAGGGACGCACCAGCCAGTGAGGCGCCGTTCCTGCTCAGCTCGCGCTCGTCGCCGCGCCAGTTCGACGCGATCCAGAACTGTCCGCCGTTGTTGGTGACCGTCCCGCTCACGGTCACGAAGCCGCCCTGGTCACGCTCCGCGGAGGTGACGGTGAGCGTGATGTCACCGCTCTTCACCTCAGCGAGCACGTTGTCCGCGGCCTGCGTGGAGGACTGCTTGCTCTGGCCGCCGCCCTTCGCCGTGGACTCGGCCGACGGCGAGGACGCGCCGGGCTTGTCGTCGCCCCCGCTACCGCAGCCGACCATCGTGAGGAGCAGCCCGGTCGTGATCGCCACCGTGGACAGCGCCCTGCGGCCCGTCATGGTGTGCCGGATATCCATCGGTGCGGCTTCCTCTCACTCGGCCAGATGCACAGAGAACAGCACGGACGCGTCGGGGAGGTCGTCCGAACGGAAATCTTGGGGGTCGATGTCGACAAACCGGCCGTCACAGTCCAGCTCCACGGCCTTCTTGGGGTCGGCGTCCGACGCGAACGTGCAGCGCGGCTCGATCACCGCAGTGGCTTCAGCCCTGGCGTGCTGCGTCTCCGTGCCCGGAATGATGGACTCACCGACCGTGTAGCGCGTCTCGATCGCCACCCGGTATCCGGGATAGCCGTTCACTGTGGTCGGTACGGCACCGCCCTGGACCGTCGAGTCGTTCGCAGCGGCCAGCCGCTCGGCCGCTGCCGTCGCTCCCGCCCCCTGGAAGCCGTTGCCATGGAGCCAGTCCAGCCAGTCGTCGTCATGGCCGATCGCTTCTTGCAGGCCGGTCATCAGTTCGTCGCGGGAGTCCTGCGCGGCTGCCAATGCGGCAGCGTCCGCCGCAGATTGAGCACCGTTGCGGGCGGACGCTGCCTGAGCAAAGACGAAGAATGCGAACGCGACGAACAGCAGGATCCCCGTCAGCCAGATGTAGAGGGGGAGCGTCTGCCCTCGGTCGCCGCAGGGGTTCGGCCGCGTCAGCCGCCACCCGTCACCGACGTGACGGCGGTCCTGATCGCCCCGGAGATCATTCCATCCAGGCCGATCTGGTCGATCAGCGTGAAGATCCCCGCAATGATGATCATCAGCCCGGCGTACTCCACGAACCCCGCCCCGGCATCCCCCCGCATCCGGGATGCCACGGTCCGCCCCCACGCGCCGATCCTGTGTCTGGCTCTGGTCATCACGGTCCGTCCCCTCCCGCCCGATGCGGATGCCGTCAACCAACGCACCGTACGTGAAAGAGCCCTCACTCCGAGTGGGTCCAGGGGCCCAACTTCCCCGTCTCCTGCCGGTCATCGGGCCCACCCCTCCCCCGCCGTCCCCAGCCACCGGGCGATCGCCTGGCTGCGCGACGTACTGTGCAGCTTTGCGAAGATGCGATTGATGTGGTTCTTGACCGTCTTCTCACTGATGAAGCAAGTGGCGGCGATCTGCCGGTTGTTCATTCCGGACGCGATGAGATCCATGACCTCCACCTCCCTCGCGCTCAGACCGAAGTCCAGCCACCCCGCGGCCCGGCGCCGCAGGCTCGCCCTGCGGACGGGCCGGGCCTTCGAAGACTGTGCCACAACTGGTTGCATCTGCGAAGAAGTTTCCCCCGGTTGGTACGAAGCGCCGAGCGAAGACGAGACAGGGCAGCGACGGCCCTCCCTCAGCCCCCGTACCGCCTCGATCAGTTCGGCCGCCGTGAACTCGCCGTGCACCAGATAGCCGGAGGTCCCGCGGCGCAGCGCCTCGGCCACCACCTCCGGCTCCGTGCTGTACGTCAGCATCATCACGGGGGCCAGACGGGCCAGTTCGGGCAGTGCCGTCAGGCCGTCCGTGCCGGGCATGCGGACGTCCAGGAGGACGACCTCGGGGCGGTGGCGGCCGGCGAGCGCGAGGGCCTGTTCACCGTCCGCCGCCTCCGCGACCACCTCGATGTCGGGATGGACGGACAGCAGTGCGGTCAGTCCCGCGCGGACGACCGGGTTGTCGTCGGCCACGAGGACACGCAGGGGCGGGCCGGGAAGCGCCTGGTCAGGCATGTGCGGCCTCCTCTTGGGGGGTGGCGCAGAGGGGGACGTGCAGATGGATCTCGGCGCCCCCGAGCGGGGAACGGCCCAGGCAGAGGCGGCCGCCCAGGGACGTGGCGCGCTCCGACATGCCGAGCAGACCGAAGTGGCCGGTTTTCGCCAGGTCCTCGGGTGCGGTCGCCGGAGGCGGGCCGACGCCGTCGTCCTGCACGCGGAGGTCCAGGGCCTCGTCGTCGGCGGTGGTGAGCTCGACCCGTACGCGGGTCGCGTGGGCATGGCGGTGCGTGTTCTCGAGCGCCTCCGAGACGATCGCCAGCACGTGGTGCGCCGTCGCGTACGGGAGCGGGATCGGGGACTGGGGTGCCGACAGTTCGACTTCGGTCGTCGTACGTGCGGTGAACTCCGCGATGGCGCAATTGAGTTCGACTGTCAGGTCCGGACGCGTCGTCGTGAGGTCCGTACGGCGCCGCAGGTCCGACAGCAGGTCCCGGGACTCCGCCGCCGCCCTGCGTGCCGCGCCCGCCACCAGGTTCGCCTGGCGCTTGAGCGTGCCGGGGTCGCAGTGGTCGGCGGAGGCCGCGAGGGCGTCCGCCGCCAGCGCCAGGCCGTGCAGGGTCTTCGCCACCGAGTCGTGCATCTCCCGGGCGAGCCGGGCCCTCTCGGACTCGACGGCCTCCGCCGCCGCCAGCCGCGCGTCCGCCTCGGACAGCGCCTCGCCGGCCGCGCCGAAGCGGAACAGCAGATTGCGCAGGGTCACACCGATGATGCCCGCGGCCACGCAGAATCCGGCGACGAGGAGGGTGCTGACACCGGCGCCGGGACGGTGCTCCCAGGCGCGGAACGTGGAGAGCACCACGACCAGTTGGAGGCCGGTGAAGACGCCCGCGCCGCGCCAGCCGTACAGCAGGCCGGACAGGAGCGGAGTGCAGACGGTGGCGTACGCGAGCGGCGAGGCTGGAGAGGCGGTCACCAGGAGCGTGGCGACGAAGAGGAGGTCCAGCGCCATCAGCGTCGGGTGGGCCAGCAGGCGCGGGCCCACCCTCTCCCAGTCGCGCAGCAGGGCGTAGGAGGTCATGACGCCGAGGACGGCGGAGGCGAGGACGGCATATCGCGGCACACCGTCGGGGGTGTTGGCCAGGGCGAAGGGGGTGCCGATCACGACCATGGCGAGACGTACCGCCACGGTCTGGCGGCACAGGGACTGCAGCGCGTTCAGCTGGAGGCGGACGCTGGCCGGGGGCGGGGCGTCGTCCTCCAGGTACCCGGGTGTGGGGCGCGGGGTGCGGCTGCTCATCATCGGCCCAGAATCGATCCGAAGTCCGTGCCGGAGCCCAGGAACATGCCTGTGGCGATGAGGATCATCGTCGCAGGGAGCATGAAGACCAGGGTGACCAACGTGGCCTTGGGGATCGTCTTCGCGGCGCGGCGGCGGGCGTTCTGGGCGTCCGTGCGCCGCATGTCCGTGGCCAGCTGGATCAGGGTCTCCGCGATCGGGGAGCCGAGCTCCTCCCCTTGTTGCAGGGCCGACACGAACTGGGCGACCTGCTCGGAGGAGTTGCGCCGGCGCAGTTCGTCGAAGGCCTGGCGGCGGCTGACCCCCATGTCCATCTGGCGCAGGGTGATGCGCAGTTCGTCCGCCCATGGCCCCTCGTACTTCTCCGCCACCCGGTCCAGGGCCTGGCGGAAGCCGAGTCCCGCCGAGACGACGACCGCGAGGACGTCCAGGAAGTCAGGCAGCGTGCGGTCGATGACGTCCTTGCGCTCGCGGACGGCCTGCCGGATCAGCGCGTCGGCGGCGAGCAGCCCGAAGGCGAAGGTGCCGACGGCGAGCAGCGGATGGCCGTTGGTGAGGAAGATCAGGCCCATCAGGAGGCCGAAGATGCCGTACACCGCCCGTCGGGCGGCGTACCGGTGCAGGGTGAGGCCGCCGGGATTGCCGGCCATGTCGATGCGCCGGCGTTTCTCGTCGATGCGGCGCGGGCCCATCAGCCGTAGGACGAGAGGGGCGAAGCGCATCCCGAGCCGGTCGACCGCCGATCCCGCCCGGGACACACGGGTGGCACCCACTTCAAGGGCCAGCGAGAGATCGCTGGGCAGTTTGGCGTCGGCGCGGATCATACGGACGCCGAGGAGGATCCCGGCGACCGAGACGGCCATCAGCAGGGCGAGAAACAGCGGCAGCATGGTGACCTCCCCTCACACTTCGATCTTGCCGAGGCGGCGGATGACGAAGAAGCCGACCGTGTAGAGGCCGAGCGCCAGCAGGACCAGGCCCTGGCCGATGGGGGAGCCGGTGACACGGGCGAGGGCGCCCTCGTTCGAGGAGTTGACCAGGACGAGCGAGCCGAGGCCCAGCAGCGGGACCGTGAACGCCGTGGCGTTGACCTCGGAGAGCATCGTGCGGACCTCGCGCCGGGTCTCCTTGCGGTCCTCCAGGGTCTGGGTGAGGTTGCGCAGCGAGTTCACCACCGAGCCGCCCGCCTTGTTGGCCAGGACGAGCGTGGTCACGAGGACGATCAGCTCCCGGGAGGGGAGTCGCTCGGCCAGTTCGTTCAGGGCGTCGTCGACCGAGCGGCCCAGCGTCAGCTGGTCGGCGACCCGGGCGAGTTCCTCGCCGGCGGGGGCCTCGAGTTCCTCGGCCGCCATGGCGAGGGCCGTGCGCAGGGCGAGTCCGGCGGCCGTGGCGTTGGCCAGGAGGCGCGCCACGTCCGGGAGCTGGTTGATGAAGGCCTCGATGCGTTTCTGCCGCTGCCAGTTGAGGAAGACGGCCGCGCTCCACACCCCTACCAGAGCGGCGATCGGGCCGAAGAAGGGGGCCAGGGTCGTCGCGGCGATCAGCCAGAGCGCGACGACGACGGCGGTGACGTAGGTGACGAACTCCCCCGCCGTCAGGTCGAGCCCCGTCGAAGAGAGGCGCAGGTGGACGGCGCGGCCGAGACGGGTGCGGCGCAGCCTGCGGTCGATGGCCGTGAACCGCCGTACCCGGCCGCCCGCCGTGCGCAGGGGGCCCGCCGTGTCGCCGGAGAGCCGGTCGACGAGCGCCTGGCGCTGGGCGCGGCCGGAGGCGTACGCGTGCACGCCGGCCGCGGCGAGCGTCCCGGTGAGGACGGTGGCGCCGAGGGCGAGGAGAGCGGGGTCGGTCATGGCTCGCTCCTGAGGTGGACGGGGTTCATCCGATGGCCTGCCTCGTGTTCCGTGCGTCGATGGCCTCCGCCACGCCGAAGGCCGGCGGGAGCGGCTCGTTGGCGACGTACAACTTCTCCGCGACCGCCCGGGGCAGCGGCAGATGCTCGAAGCGGCCGCGGACGATCCGGTCGGCGGCGAGGGGCTGGGGCACGAAACGGGACACGGTGGCCACCCGGAACTGCTCGCGGCCGTGGGAGACGACGAGCGCGATCTCCACGACCTTGCGGGAGCCGTCGGCGTACCTCGCGAGCTGCACGATCACGTCGACCGCCGCGTTGATCTGGTCCTTGAGCGCCTCGAAGGGGATCAGCACCTCGGACATCGAGCCGAGGGTCTGCAACCGCATCAGCGCGTCCTCCGCCGAGTTGGCGTGGACCGTGGCCAGCGACCCGTCGTGGCCCGTGGACATCGCCTGGAGCATGTCGAGCGTCTCGCCGCCGCGGACCTCACCGACGATGATCCGGTCGGGGCGCATCCGGAGGCTGTTGCGGACCAGGTCGCGGATGGTGATCCGGCCCTTGCCCTCGACGTTCGGGGGGCGGGACTCCAGGCGGATCACATGCTCCTGCTGGAGCTGGAGTTCGGCCGAGTCCTCGATGGTGATGATGCGCTCGTGGGCCGGGATCAGCCCGGACAGGGCGTTGAGCAGGGTGGTCTTCCCGGTGCCCGTACCGCCGCTGACGATGAGGTTGAAGCGGGCGCGGACGAAGGCGGCGAGCAGCATCAGCATCTGCTCGTCGAGGGAGCCGAGGCCGATGAGTTCGGGGAGCGTGTAGGCGCGCGGGAAGCGGCGGATGGTGAGAGTGGGTCCGGTCAGGGCGAGCGGCGGGATGATGACGTTGACGCGTTCACCGGTGGGCAGGCGGGCGTCGACCATCGGGTTGGACTCGTCGACCCGGCGGTTGACCGTGGAGACGATGCGCTCGATCGTCTGCATCAGCTGCTCGGTGGAGGCGAAGCGCAGCGGGAGCTGCTCGACACGGCCGGCCCGCTCCACGAAGATCGAGTCCGGGCCGTTGACCATGATCTCGGTGATGGACGCGTCGGCGAGGAGCGGTTCGAGGACGCCCAGGCCGAGGGCCTCGTCGACGACCCGCCGGATCAGCTGGGAGCGCTCGGCGGAGGAGAGGACCGGCCCCTCCCGGCTGATGATGTGCCCGAGGACGCGCTCCAGGCGGACCCTGCGTTCGGCCGCCGCGAGGCCCGACATCTCGGCGAGGTCGATCTCTTCGAGGAGTTTGGCGCGGTAGACCGCGACGAGGTGTCCGTCCTCGCGGTCGGCCCCGCCGTCGTCGGGGGCGGCGATACGGGAGCGCAGGCTCATGTCCGTCGTCAGCTCCTCTCCGGGGTACCGGGGTCGGGGTCGTTGGGCATGGTGGCGTGGCGGGTCACGGTCCAGCCGCCGAAGAGGGGGATGACGGCGGGCACGCGGACAGTGACGGTGGCGGTGGTGGTGCCGGCGCCTTTGGGGGCGTCCACGCGGGGACTGAGCCAGCCGCTGACGGCCGCCGTGCCCGCCGTTTGACCGTCGCCGTTCTGCGAGGCGACACGGGCCGCGGCCCGTGCGGCGGTGCCGGCCTGGCTGATGCCGTAGCCGATGAGCCCGAGCTGGACGGCGGCCATGCCGATGACGAGGAGGATGGGCAGGTATCCGGCGAACTCCAGCATCGAGACGCCCCGGTCGTCGCGGAGACGAGCCCTCGGCGGCACTCTCATGGCCGGTTCCCCTCGAGCGCCGCGCCCGCGCTGCCGTCCACCCGCCAGCCCGGGTCGACGCCCGGGAAGAACAGGGGGACGTCCGCCTCGACCGTCGCCCTCATCACCGGGCCGCCCGGGTCCGGCGTGCAGCGGATCTGTGCCCCGCTCCACGCGCCCGGCAGATGTCTGGCGCCCGCCGACGCGCACGCCCCGGTCCAGTCGCCGTCCACCGCGTACGCCGCCGTGGCCGCCCGTGCCGCCTCGTCCGCCGCGTTGCCCGCGAGCGAGTACGTGTAGCCGTACAGGGCGCACTCCCACAGGAGCGCCATCACGACCAGGACGAGCGGGAACATGCCGGCGAACTCCAGGGTCACCGAGCCCCGGTCGCCGCCTTTGCGCCACAGGCTCAGCGCTCCCCGGTCCAAGGACACCTTGCGCCTCCGGCCGCCTCCGCCCTCGTGCGCCGTGACCAGGTCCAGCTCTCCCGCCAGCGACCACAGCGCCTGCTTCACGGCGGAGCGGGCGTCGAGGTCCTGGAGCCGTCCGGCGTCGACGACGGGCTGGAGTTCCTTGAAGGACGCCGGGACCGAGGCGCGGGCCACCTTCGTGCCGGTGACGCGTTCGACGAGGGCGGGCTGGATCTCCGTACCGCGTGAGTGGCGGTTGACGACGGTGACGGTCTCCTCGGCCTTGCGGATCTGGAGCCGGTCCCACAGGCGCACCATCCGTTTAGCGGCGCGGACCGCGATCACGTCCGGGGTCACGAGCAGCAGCGCCTGGTCGGCGACCTCGACGGCCGCGGCGGTGGCGGAGTTCATCTGGGAGCCGCAGTCGACGACCACGACGTCGTGGCGGGAGCGCAGGGTGCCGAGGATCTGGCGGGTCACCCGGTCCGTGACCTCCTCGCCTCGCTCCCCCTCGGCGGGGGCGAGGAGGAGCCCGATGCCGCTGTCGTGGGTGTAGAGCGCGTCCTGGAGGACCCGGGGGTTGATGTCCGTGATCCCGGCGAGGTCCGCCACCGAGCGGCGGAACTGGACGTCCAGGTAGGAGGCGACGTCCCCGGACTGCAGGTCGAGGTCGACCAGCGCGACCGTGCGGCCCGAGGCGCGTGCGGCGAGCGCCAGCTGGACGGCGGTGACCGTCGCTCCCACACCGCCCTTGGCCCCGGTCACCGTGACCACCGTCCCGCCCGCGCCGGCGTACAGCTCCGGTGTGCCGCTGCCCAGGTGGCGCCGCATGCCCACCGACCAGGCGGCGGCGGCTTGGACGCGTTCGGCGAGGGCGTCGTAGCCGAGGGGCAGGGTGACGATGCCGCGGGCGCCGGAGTCCATCGCGGCGGTGAGCACGCCCGTGCTCGTGTCGGCGGTGATGAGAACGACCCCGACCGCGGGGAACCGCAGCACCAGATCGCGGATGAGTTCGAGCGCGGGGACCGGACCGATCCGCTCGTGCACGAGCACGACCTCGGGCAGTTCGTCGAGGGACTCGCCGGCCAGCCGGGCCAGAGTGTCGAGCAGGGCCGTGGAGTCGTGGACCGGCGGTGCGGGTTCGGCGTCGTCGAGCCGGCTCAGCAGGGTGGTGAGCGAGCGGGCCGTGTCCAGGTCGCCGACGGCGGAGAGGATACGGATGGTCATCGGCGGCACCTCAGGGGGACAGGCCCGCTGGGCACGGGGACGGACCTCATGCGCGGCCTCCTACTTGTCCTGGTCGAGGGTGTAGGTGCGGTCTCCCGGGGCGACCGCGGTCTGGGTACCGCCCGCGACCAGGGCGAGCCGTACGTGTTCGGCGAACGACTCGGCGTAGGCCACCCGCTGGGCGTCGGCCGTGTCGAGCGCGAAGGTGATGGGGACGGCCTCGGTGGCGTTGCGGCGCCGTTCGTCGCTGGACTGGCCCGGGTCGAGCGCGGTGAGCTTGCCGACGTCGAGGACACGGGCGTTGGTCACGATGACCTTGGACTCGTCCTTGCTCTTCTCGTTGGCGGCCTTGAAGGTGGCGTAGATGTTGACCCGGGAGCCGGGGTCGATCTTGCCGGCCACACCGGTCGAGGCGTCGATCATGATGGCGATCTCCTGCTGTCCGGGCTGGAGTTCGGGCCGGTCGACGATCATGTCGGTCTGGAGCAGGGAGCCCTTCTCCAGCCGGGTCACCGCGATCTTGCCGCGGATCTGCGTGAGGCTGGTGACGGCGGTCGCGGACAGCCAGCGTCCGGGCATGGCTATCCGCTCGAACTGGTCGGCCGTGAGCTCCTTGTACGGCGCGATGTCGCTCTTGAGGCGGTACGCCGTGACCTCGGGGCCGACCTTCGAGTTCACGTCGCGGATCACCGACAGCACTCCGGCGAAGGCGCCGACGGCGGCGAGGGCCGAGAGGACCAGCAGGATGACGCCACGGCGCTGGCGTGAGTTCATGACGCGGACAACCTCGATCGGAGCGGTGGGGGACGGGCGGTCGAGCGGTCGTGCGGTCGTGCTGTGGAGTTGTGCCTTCGGGGTTACGTGCCGCCCCGTGGCAGGGCGCGGGCAGCGGTGACCGGCTGCTGTGCGGGCGGCGGGGGCAGGGGCGCCGCGCAGAACCCGCAGCGGTCGCCGATGAGCTCCAGCCCGCACCAGTGGCAGACCTCGCGTCGTACCGACGAGACGAGGTGGTAGAGCACGGACACGTCGTGCAGGCCCGCCGCGAACTCGACGAGCCGGCCGGTCCCCCACCACCGCCCGGACATCTCCGGCAGCGGCACGGTCGCGACACCCTGGACGCGCCAGGCGGGCGCGAGGCGGGCGGTGACCCAGTCCGAGGGCGGCTGACCGGCGGCGACCAACATCCGGGTACCGAACTCGGGGCCGGGCAACTCCTCCTGCCCGGCCCGTACGAGCAGCGGCCGGGGATGGGCGAGCACGCCGAACTGGGCGCCCGGCACCCATGACTTGGCGTGTGAGGCCAGCGGGACGGGGACGTGGTCGAGCTTGGCGACCGAACCGAGGAGGGCGCCCGCGTAGATGTAGTGGGCGAGCAGCCGCGCGGACGAGGCCAGCACCCCAGGACTGAAGTCGCAGACGGACAGCTGCCGCAGCTGCTGGGCGAGCAGGGCCAGTCCGAGGGGAGGCAGGTCCACTCCGAGGACGGCGATGCGGTCGCTCTCCAGGACGGAGCGCACCGTACGCAGCCGCTGCACAGCCTGAGTGTCGCCGGAGGCGGGGTGCAGGGCGATCACATAGCCATGCTGCTCGACCAGTGCGTGCATACCGGTCAGGGACTGTTCGAGGGTGGGCTGAGGCTGGACCGCGGCGGGCGGCGTCCGCCGGTCGAGCGGCGGCAGCACCAGGTCGGAACTGGTGACGGCTATCGCGGTCGGCACGGCTGCACACCACCCCGTTCACTGCGGCGGGGTGGTCGACCACCGCCTCAGATCGCCCCTGTGACGTCCCATTGCATCGTCCTGCACCAGCACCATATCCACGGCATGCCCCGCTCAACACCGAATCCGGAAGATCATCTCACCGAAGGTGCGAGCGTGATCAACGCAGAGTAGGCGTGCAGACGTCAACTCGACCCTCGTTCCGGGCCGTTGCCATCACCAGAGGCCTTGACAACCCAATTGGTCTGGACCAAATTCTTTCGTCAGGCGGTGGCCACCGTTCCGCAATGCCCTCCTGCCCCCCATACCCCCCTCGGAGGCCCAAGTGGACCGCATATCAGGCATGCCCCGCCCCAGACGAACCCTCGCCGGGGCCGCCGTCGCAGCGCTCGCCCTCTCCTTCCTGGCCGCCGGTCCCGCGGCCGCCGCGGACGTGAACAACGCCAGGAACGCCGGGTTCGAGTCGGGCCTCGCCAACTGGACCTGTGCGGCGGGCAGCGGCACGACGGTGTCGTCGCCGGCGCACGGCGGGTCTGCCGCGCTGAAGGCCACACCCTCGGGCCAGGACTACGCGCAGTGCTCGCAGACGGTCGCGGTCAAGCCCAACTCGACGTACACGCTGAGCGCCTGGGTCCAGGGCGGGTACACGTTCCTGGGAACCACGGGCACCGGCACCACGGACGTGTCGACCTGGACACCGGACTCGACGAGCTGGAAACAGCTCTCGACGACCTTCACCACCGGCGCCTCGACCTCGTCGGTGACGGTGTATCTGCACGGCTGGTACGGACAGGCGGCGTACTACGCGGACGACGTGTCGGTGTTCGGCCCGGACGGGGGCGGCGGCGGTGACCCGGCCCCGACCGTGCCCGCGACCCCCACGGGCCTCGCGGTCTCTTCCACCACCTCCTCGTCGGTCTCCCTGGCCTGGAACGCGGTGTCGGGCGCGACGGGCTACAACGTGTACCGCAGCGGCACGAAGGTGGCCGCCGTCACCGGCACCTCCGCGACCGTGACGGGACTGTCACCGTCGACCTCGTACTCGTTCCAGGTGACGGCGGCCAACGCGGCGGGCGAGTCGGCCAAGTCGACGCCGGTGACCGCCACGACCGCGGCCACCGGCGGGGGTGGCGGCGGGACACTCCCCAAGCACGCGGTCACGGGCTACTGGCAGAACTTCAACAACGGCGCGACGGTCCAGAAGATCTCGGACGTCCCGTCGCAGTACGACATCATCGCGGTGGCCTTCGCCGACGCCACGGGCACACCGGGCGCCGTGACCTTCAACCTGGACTCGGCCGGCCTCGGCGGCTACACCGTGGACCAGTTCAAGGCGGACATCAGGGCGAAGCAGGCGGCCGGCAAGAAGGTAATCGTCTCGGTGGGCGGCCAGAACGGCACGGTGTCGGTGAGCGACTCCACCTCCGCGGCGAACTTCGCCAACTCGCTCTACTCCCTGATGCAGACCTACGGCTTCGACGGCGTGGACATCGACCTGGAGAACGGCCTGAACGCGACCTACATGTCGCAGGCCCTGCGGCAGCTGTCCTCGGAGGCGGGCTCCTCGCTGGTCATCACGATGGCCCCGCAGACGATCGACATGCAGTCGACGTCGAACGGGTACTTCCAGACGGCGCTGAACATCAAGGACATCCTGACCGTCGTCAACACCCAGTACTACAACAGCGGTTCGATGCTGGGCTGCGACGGCAAGGTCTACAGCCAGGGCTCGGTGGACTTCGTGACCGCCCTGGCCTGCATCCAGCTCGAGGGGGGTCTGTCCCCGTCGCAGGTGGGCCTCGGCGTCCCGGCCTCACCGAGCGGGGCGGGCAGCGGCTATGTCTCCCCCACGGTGGTGAACAACGCCCTGGACTGCCTGACGAAGACCACGAACTGCGGTTCCTTCCGGCCGTCGAAGACGTACCCCGACCTGCGGGGCGCGATGACATGGTCGACAAACTGGGACGCGGCCTCCGGCAACGCCTGGTCGAACGCGGTGGGACCGCACGTGCACGCGCTGCCGTGACGGTGGAATGACAGACGCCTCAGGGGCGGGACGGCTTGCCGTGAGCAGGCCGTCCCGCCCCTTTCGTCTGCGCCGGCAGATCGCCCCATGGCGGCCGCGAGGCGGACGGATCACGGGGCCGGTGTCCCCTCCCGCACAGGTCTGTTGAAACATTTCTCCGGGTCCACCGCATCAATGAGATGAAGGCGGTCGGAAGAAACCGAGAGACCGGGGGAACAGATGCGGCAGGGCCGGAGCGAGGGATACCCGGAGTTCGCGGCGGCACGTGCCGGCCATCTGTACCGGTCCGCCTGCCTCCTCACCGGCGGCGACACCCATCTCGCCGAGGACCTCGTCCAGGAGACCCTCGGCCGGGTGTACCTCCGCTGGGGCCGGATCTCCCGCGTCGACAACCCCGCCGGCTACGCCCAGACCATCCTCACCCGTACCTTCCTCGCCCACCAGCGGCGGCACAGCAGCCGCAAGGAACGCGCCACCGACGTGCTCCCCGACGTCCCCGTGCAGGACACGCCCGGTGACATGCCGCTGCGGCTCACCCTGCTCGAGGCGCTCGGCCGGCTGCCCGCCAAGGACCGGGCCGTAATCGTCCTGCGCTACTGGGAGGACCGCAGCATCGAGGAGACCGCGGCCGCGATGAACACCAGCTCGGCCGCCGTGCGCACACGCTGCGTCCGCGCACTCGCCCGGCTGCGCTCCCTCCTCGGCGGCGCCATCAGCGAGTACGCAACCCCCTGACCACCCCGCCCCGCCCCTGCCCCACAACCCTCACCCGCAGAAAAGGCGGTTCGCCATGCCCGTAGAAGACCACGACCTCTTCGAGGACCAGCTCGCCTCGGCCCTGCGGCAGGCCGGCGACACCTTCGAGCCCGACCGGCACGCCCTCGTCGTCGGCGGCGAGGAGCGCGGCCGGCGGATCCGGCGCGGCCGGGCCGCCGTCGTGGGCGGCGCGACCGGCGTCGCGCTCGTGGGGCTCGGCGCGGCCATGCTCCTGCCCGCCGGTCACGGCGCGGACGGACAGCAGCGGTCCGTGGCCGCCGGTCCGTCCACTCACGCCGTCTCGGCCGCGCCGCGGACCACCGTGTCGGGCGGCCAACTGGTCCGCACCCTCCAGAAGCTGCTGCCCGAGGGGCGGTTCAGCCAGGAGGCGGGGAACGGTACGGACGGCCGGCTGCCGCCGTTCGCCCGGCTCGTGTACGACGACGGCAAGGGCAAGGCCGGCATCGCCGTCGGCCTCACCCGAGTCCAGCCCGGCGGCCAGGAGGCCGTTCAGAGCACCCAGTGCCCCGACAAGGTGTTCATCGCGTACGACGCCTGCACCAGCACCACGCTGTCCGACGGATCCCGGCTCATGGTCCTGCAGGGGTACGAGTACCCGGACCGCCGCGTCGACACGAAGCTGTGGAACGCGGAACTCGTCACGCCGTCCGGGCAGCACATCAGCGTGCAGGAGTGGAACTCCCCCGCCGAGAAGGACGCGCCCATCACCCGGGACGAGCCGCCGCTGTCGCCCTCCCAGCTCAGGACGCTCGTCACCGCACCCGAGTGGCGCGCGGCCGCCGACACCATCCCCGTGAGCACCGGGAAGCCGTCGGCCGAGCCGAGCACCACACAGGGCGTCCCCCACGGCTCCGTCTCCAAGACGCTGGTCTCGCTGCTGCCCAAGGGGCTCGAGGCCGTCTCGAAGAGCCGTGCGGACGCGGAGTTCGGATATGTGGTCCTCGACGACGGAAAGGGCGCGAGCCTCGTCCAGGTCAACGTTCAGCCCGACATGTCGGACGTGGAGGGCCAGCTCTTCGGCGACGGCGCCACGACCCTGCCCGACGGCACCAAGGTCGCCACGCGCCAGGGGCCCGGTGAGAAGGGCGGCCAGGGGGTCGTCATGTGGACCGTGGACACCATTCGTCCCGGCGGCTTCCGGGTGGTGATCAGTGCCTTCAACTCCGGCGCCCAGTACACGTCCGCGACGCGTACGGCCCCGGTGCTCACCATGAAGCAGCTGGAAGCCATCGCCACCAGCGCGAAGTGGCGCACGCTGGGCTGACGTACGGCAGCCGAAAGGGCCCCGGCGGGTGAACGCCGGGGCCCTTTCGCCGTCCGACGAACCGGGACGCGTCTCCAACTACTGGAGAACGCGAACTGCATGTACCGCTCCATCGGGAAAGCGGCGCAGTACTGCGGTTGACGGCCCGGATCAGTCCTCTGCCTTCTCGAGGACGGCGGCCTTGTCCTCGCCGTCCTCGAAATAGGTGTCCAGGACCTCGTCGAGCCGTGCCTCCCACTCCTGGAAACGCGAGCGGGAATCGGCCTCGATCTCGATCGGGTACCAGCGGCGCTCCGGCGTGTGCACGGTCACCGTGAACCGCTTGCCGAAGCGCGAGGTCTCCGTCTCCACGGCGCCGATCTCGTCCCACCGGAACTCGCACTCCTGGTCGTCCAGGCGGAGTTGTACGCCGCTGTGGTCCGCGACGATCCGGGCGCGGCGGTCGGAGGCCTCGAAGACGGGGCGCTCCGGTTCCGACTCCGTCGGGGACTCCTCCTCGGGCTCCTCGACGGGCTCTTTCTCCCCGGCCGGATTCTCCTCGGCGGCCGGCGCGTCGGAGACCGCGCCGTCGGAGGCGGTCTCCTGGGTCACGACCCCGGACTCCGGGTCCTCCGGCTTGGCGTCCCCGGGTTCGCCGGACACGGGTGAGATGAGCCCGGGAATGAAGGCCGGGTCCATACCGGCGCCGTCCAGGGGCTGGCTGCTCGAACCAATGCGCTGCTCCACAGCGGGCAGTATGGTCGAAGATCCTGTGCCGGACACAGCCAGCCCCGGCATCGTTATACGAATCTTCGCTATACGAAGACACTCACCACGGCGGCCGCCGCGAATCCGGCCACCGACAGCACCGACTCCAGCACCGTCCATGTCCGCAGCGTGTCGCGCTCGCTGATGCCGAAGTACTTCGCCACCATCCAGAAGCCCCCGTCGTTGACGTGCGAAGCGAAGATGGAACCGGCCGAGATGGCCATGATGACCAGGGCGACGAAGGCCTGGGAGTGGTGGCCCTCCGACAGCAGCGGGGCGACGATGCCCGCTGTCGTGACGATCGCCACCGTCGCCGAGCCCTGGGCCACGCGCAGGACGAGCGAGATCAGGTACGCGAGGACGAGCACCGGCAGGCCGACGTCGTGGAAGGTGTCGGAGAGGGCCTGTGCGACCCCGCTGCCCTTGAGGACCGAGCCGAAGATGCCGCCCGCGCCGACCACCAGCAGGATGTTGCCGACCGGCTTGAGGGAGGCGGTGGACACCGCCTCCAGGGACTTGCGGGACCAGCCTCGGCGGATGCCCAGCAGGTAGTACGCCAGCAGCAGCGCGATCGTCAGCGCCACGAACGGGTGGCCGAAGAACTCGATCACGGACCGTCCGGTCGACGGGTCGAAGGCGATCGAGGAGAACGTCGCGAGGAGGATGAGGATCAGGGGCGTACCGATGATCGCGAAGACGGTGGCGAGCGGCACCGGCTTCTCCGACGGGGTGACGCCGGCCGCCCGCTGTTCCAGCGCGAGAGCGGTCTTCGCCTCCTCCGCCGCCTCGACCATGTCCTGCGGAACGGGCACGAAGATCCGCCTGCCGATCCAGGCCGACCACGCCCACGCGGCCAGCACCGCCGGGATGCCGCAGACGATGCCCATCAGGATGACCATGCCCAGGTCGACCTTCAGCAGACCGGCGGCGGCCACCGGGCCGGGGTGCGGCGGCAGGAACGCGTGGGTCATCGACAGGCCGGCCAGCAGCGGCAGGCAGTAGAGCAGGATCGACTTGCCCCCGCGCTTGGCGGCCGCGTACACGATCGGCGCGAGCACGAAGATGCCGACGTCGAAGAAGACCGGGATACCGAAGATCAGACCGGTCAGGCCCATGGCGAGGGGGGCTCGCTGCTCGCCGAACAGGCCCAGCAGCCGGGACGCCAGCACCTCGGCGCCGCCGCTGACTTCGAGGACCGCGCCGAGCATCGTGCCCAGGCCGATGATGATGGCGACATGGCCGAGGGTGCCGCCCATGCCCGACTCGATGAGGGAGACGGCGTCCGAGCGCTGGACCGTGCCGAAGAGTTCGGTGACCGACAGGCCCGCGCCGAGGCCGACGGCTATGGAGACCGCCAGCAGCGCCACGAAGGGCTGGAGCCGCAGCTTGATGATCAGGACGAGCAGCAGCGCGATACCGAGTGCGGCGACCGTGAGCAGACCGGCGGTGCCGTGGACGAGGAGGAGCAGGCCGCCGGTGTGGGGCGGGGGCGGAGGGGTTCCGGTGGCGGCCAGGAAAGACATGTACATGACAGAAGGACTCTGGCTTCTCGTAAGGCCGTGGAGCTTTCGGGCAAGGGGGATCGCGGCACGGCACCCCGGGGATGGGGGGCGCCGCACCGTGACGACGTACGGAGGTGCGGGGGGCGGCCGCCGCGTCAGCCGAGGACGGCCAGCGCGTCGATCTCGATGAGGAGGCCGGCCGGGAGACCCACGTAGACGGTGGTCCGGGCGGCGGGCGGCTGGGTGGGGCCCTGCTCCTCGAAGTAGGAGTTGTAGATCTCGTTCATCTCGGCGAAGTGGTCCACGTCGGTCAGATAGACGCGGATCATCATCACGTCGTCCCAGGAGGCTCCGCCCTCCTGAAGGATCGACTTGACGTTGGCGAGGGTCTGGAGGGTCTGCTCGCGCAGCGTCGGGCCCGCGGGCGTGGGGGGCCTGCCCTCCTCGGCGGGCAGGAAGCCGACCTGGCCGGCGACCTGGAGGATGTTCCCCTTCTTCACGCCGTGCGAGAACCTGGCGGGCGGCGTGGTGTGGGTCTTCGGCGTCAGGGCGATCTTGTCCGTCATACGGCGTCCTTTGCTGGTGTGTTGCCGGAGTACTCCCGGGTGATGGCGGCCGCGGTACGGCGCACCAGCGGAAGCAGGGTGAGGAGTTCGTCGGCGGTGACGACGACATTGGGCGCGGAGACCGACATGGCCGCGACGGCCCGCCCGTCGGCGCCGCGGATGGGGGCGGCGACGCAGTTGATGGACTCCTCGTGGCCGCCGAGGTCGGTGGCCCAGCCCTGTTCGCGCACGATCGCCAGTTCCTTCAGGAAGGCGGCCGGGTTCGGCGTCGAACGGGCCGTGTACAGGGGGTAGTCGAGCTTCTCCACGACCGCGCGGCGCTCGGGCTCGGGCAGATCGGCGAGCAGCAGCTTGGCGACGGCCGCGACCGTGATCGCCACCGGCTTCCCGATCCGCGAGTACATCCGCACGGGGTAGCGGCTCTCCACCTTGTCGATGTAGAGGACCTCGTTCTCCTCGTAGACGGCGAGGTGGACGGTGTGCCCGCACTCCTCGTTCAGGCGGACGAGGTGGGGATGGGCGATCTCGCGGACGTCGAGGTTCTCCACTGCCTCCTGGGCGAGGGCGAAGAGGCGGGCGCCGAGGCGGTAGCGCTGGTCGGACTGGCGGTACACCAGGCCGTGCTCGTGCAGGGTGCGCAGGAGCCGCAGGGCGGTGGACTTGTGCACCCCGAGCCGGTCCGCGACCTGTCCGAGATCGGCGGGTCCCTCGGCGAGCAGCGGCAGAATGCTCAGCGCCCGGTCGACGGTCTGGCTCATGGTGTCCGTACCTCCTCCTCGGCCCGTGCGTCGGCTTCGGTCCAGCCGGGGCCGAGTCGAAGTGTCCCCCACCCGGCGTCGTCGAGTGCGGCCAGACGGTCGGCGTGGTCGCGCGCGGGAGGGGCGGCGAGATCACCGGGGACGGTGAGGGCTGCGGCGGCCATGAGATGGCCGTGGCGGAGGCGGTCGCGGACGGGCAGGCCGCGCAGGGCGGCGGAGAGGAAACCGGCGGCGAAGGCGTCCCCGGCACCGACGGCGGCCACGACGTCGACGTTCAGGGCGGGTACGAAGGTGGCGGTACCCGTGGCGTCCTCGCACAGGCCGTCGGTGTCCTTGTCGAGCGCCGTCGCCCCGCCCCTGCCCTGCTTGACGACCACGATCTCCGGTTCGGGGAGCGCCTCCCGGATCGCGCGGGCGCCGTGCAGCCCCCACGCCCGCCGGGCCTCGTCGTCCCCGACGAACACGATGTCGGCTCCGCGGGCCAGTTCCAGCAGCACCCGGGGCCCGTCGGTGTCACGCCACAGCCCGGGGCGGTGGTTGACGTCGAAGGAGACGAGCGGACGCCCCGCCCGGGGCGCCGTCAGCTCCCGCAGCAGATCCAGGCAGCCACCGGAGAGCGCGGCCGTGATCCCGGACAGGTGCAGCACCCGGCCGGAGCGTGCCGCGTCCAGGTCGACGTTCTCCACCGTCATCGCCGAGGCCGCCGATCCCGCCCGGTAGTACGCCACCTCGTGTGCGTCGGTCGCCCGGTCCCCCGCCGTGCGGAAGTAGATGCCGGTGCGCCGCGCCGGATCACGCCGTACGGACGCGACGTCGACGCCGTACGCCCCGATGGCCTCGACCAGGTGGTCTCCGAAGCCGTCCGCCCCGACCCGGCCGACCCACCGCGCCGAGTGCCCGGCGGCCGCCAGCACACAGGCGACGTTGGACTCCGCGCCGCCGATCCCCCGCTCGAAGGACGGCACGTCGGCGAGGCGCCCCGGCCGGGACGGCAGGAACGTGACCATGGACTCGCCGAGCGCGACGACGTCCACGGTGTCCATGGTGTCCGGGGCGGTGGGCAGGCCGTTGGCGGTCACGATGGTGGTGGCTCCTCGTCGGACGGGGGTGCCCCTGCTCGAGCGTGGGCACAAGCTCGGGAACGGTCGCGGCGACTCCGTTGACCGCGTGTTGGCCGGGATGTTAGACAGCAGCAAGCGAGATACGCAACGACCGTTGCGCATACTGCAACGGTTGACCTCAAGGAGGCCCCATGGACGCAGCCACCGCCGCAGAACGCCTCGCCGCCCTCGGAGCGGAACGCGTCGACCACCGCTTCAAGGGCCTCCCGCCGGACGCCCAGGGCCTGACACTCGCCGAACTGGCGGCCGAGCGCCGCAATCTCTTCACCGGCGGCTTCACCACTCCGGTCCTCGCCCTGTCCGCCGAGCGGCTGGACCACAACGTCCGCCTCATGGAGACGTACGCCGCCCGTCACGGCCTCGCCTTCGCCCCGCACGGCAAGACGTCCATGGCGCCCCAGCTCTTCCACCGCCAGATCGAGCACGGCGCCTGGGGCATCACCCTCGCGGTCCCCCACCAGGTGCGTGTGGCACGGGAGTTCGGCATCCAGCGGGTCTTCCTCGCCAATGAGCTCGTGGACCCGGCGGCCCTTCGCGGGCTGGCCGCGGACCTCGCCGCGGACGAGGAGTTCCACTTCGTCTGCTACGTCGACTCGGTACGCGGCGTGGAGCTGATGGACGCGGCACTGCACGGGACGGCGCGCCGGGTCGACGTGGTCGTGGAGCTGGCGGCCGGTGAGGGTGCCCGGACCGGCGTGCGCACGGAGGAGGAGTGCGCGGCGGTCGCGGACGCCGTGGCGGCGACGCGGACCCTGCGGCTGGTGGGCGTGGCGGGGTACGAGGGCGAGGTGCCGCAGGCGGACCCGGACCGGGTACGCGCCTGGCTGCGCCGGCTCACCGCGCTGGCCGTGGAGTTCGACAAGGCGGGCCGCTTCGCCGGTCTCGGCGAGATCGTGGTGAGCGCCGGCGGCAGCGCGTGGTTCGACGCGGTGGCGGACGTCTTCGCGGACATCCCGGAACTCTCCGCACCGGTGCTGAAGCTGCTGCGCTCGGGCGCCTATGTGTCGCACGACGACGGTCACTACCGCAAGCTCACCCCGTTCACCCGCGTCCCGCAGGAGGGCGGGCTGGAGCCGGCGTTCTGCCTGTGGGCCCAGGTGGTCTCCCGCCCCTCCCCGGAGCAGGCCTTCGCCAACGCGGGCAAGCGGGACGCGGCCTACGACCTGGACCTGCCCTTCGCCCAAGTGGTGCGCCGGGACGGCGAGGAGCGGCCGGCCACGGGCGTCTCGGTGACCGCCCTCTCCGACCAGCACGCCTGGCTCCGTACGGCCCCCGAAGCGGACGTCGAGGTCGGCGACTGGATCGGGCTCGGCCTGTCCCATCCGTGCACGTCGTTCGACAAGTGGCAACTGATCCCGGTGGCCGAGGCGGACGGCACGGTCGTCGACTACATCCGTACGTTCTTCTAGGAGATCCGGCGTGGAAGAGCTCGTCATCCGGGACGCCGACGTCGTGGACGGCAGCGGGGAACCCGCCTACCGCGCCGACGTGGTCGTCGACAACGGCAGGATCGTCTCCATCGTCAAGGAGGCCGCGGCGGCCGGCTGCCAGCGCCCGGAGGCCCGCCGCGAGCTGGACGCAGAGGGCCTGGTCCTCTCCCCCGGCTTCATCGACATGCACGCGCACAGCGACCTGGCCCTGCTGCGCGACCCGGACCACAGCGCCAAGGTCGCTCAGGGCGTGACGCTCGAGGTCGTCGGGCAGGACGGGCTGTCGTACGCCCCGGTCGACGACCGTACGCTCGCCGAGGTGCGCCGCGCGATCACCGGCTGGAACGGGTACGGCGACGACATCGACTTCACCTGGCGGTCCGTCGGCGAGTACCTGGACCGTCTGGACGAGGGCATCGCGGTCAACGCCGCGTATCTGATCCCGCAGGGCACGGTCCGGATGCTGGCCGTCGGCTGGGAGGACCGGGAGGCGACGCCCGAGGAGCTCGACCGGATGCGGCGACTGGTCGCGGAGGGGATGGAGCAGGGCGCCGTCGGCATGTCGTCCGGGCTCACCTACACGCCCGGCATGTACGCCCCGGACACCGAACTGGCCGAGTTGTGCCGGGTGGTGGCCTCCTACGGCGGCTACTACTGCCCGCACCACCGCTCGTACGGGGCGGGCGCCCTCGAGGCCTACGAGGAGATGGTGGCCCTGACCCGCGAGGCCGGCTGTGCGCTGCACCTCGCCCACGCCACCATGAACTTCGGCGTGAACGAGGGCCGCGCCCCCGAACTGCTGTCCCTGCTGGACAAGGCACTCGCGGCGGGCGCGGACATCACGCTGGACACCTATCCCTACACTCCGGGCTCGACGACGCTGGCCGCGATGCTGCCCAGTTGGGCGAGCGAGGGCGGCCCCGAGGAGATCCTCGCGCGGCTCGCCGACGACGCGGTGGCCGAGCGGATCCGGCACGACATGGAGGTCACGGGCGCCGACGGCTGCCACGGCGTCCCCATCGAGTGGGACACGATCGAGATCTCCGGGGTGAGCGGGGCCGGGCTCGCCTCCTACATCGGCCGGACCGTCCAGGAGTCGGCGGACCTGCGCGGCGAGGCCCCGTGGACGACGGCCCGGCGGCTGCTGGTCGAGGACCGGCTCGGCCCCACGATCCTGCAGCACGTGGGCCATGAGGAGAACGTGCGGGCGATCATGCGCCACCGGGTCCACACCGGCGGTTCGGACGGCATCCTCCAGGGGGCGAAACCGCACCCGCGCGCCTACGGCACGTTCCCGCACATTCTCGGCCGGTATGTGAGGGAGTTGGGCGTGCTGTCGCTGGAGGAGTGCGTCGCCCATCTCACCTCGCGGCCGGCGGCCCGGCTGCGGCTGCCGGACCGCGGACTGGTCCGCGAGGGACACCGCGCGGACCTGGTCCTCTTCGACCCGGCCACGGTCGCCGCGGGCGCCACCTTCGAGCGGCCGCGCACGCTGCCCACGGGCATCCCGTACGTCCTGGTCGACGGCCGTTTCGCGGTCGAGGACGGACGCAGGACGGATGTCCTCGCCGGGCGGGCGGTCCGCCGGACTCCGGTGTGACCGCCCGCCCCGCGCCTTCGGCGCCGGATGCTACGGCTTGGGCAGGACGCAGCCGCTCGCGTTCAGGCTCAGCTTGTTGCCGGTGCCGAAGCAGGCGGGGATCTGGTACGTCTCCTCGGCGTAGTTGATCCCCTGACGGACGGTCACGTTGCCGCTCGCGTCGACCTCGCAGGGGTTGTCCACCGTGCAGGTCTGGCCGTCCTCGTTGCCGGTGTTGTTGACCGCGACGACCTTGCCGGTGGAGGTGTCGACGACGGGCGATCCCGAGGTGCCGCCGATGGTGTTGCAGGCGGAGGTGTAGCGGACCGAGTCCTTCCAGGTCCAGCCGCCCTCCTTCAGGCGGTAGACGAACCCGTCGATGGTGCAGCTGTAGATCCGCTTCCAGTACCCGGAGACGACCTTGATCGCGCTGCCGGCGACCGGGTGGGTGTCGGCGACGGTGAGCGCACCGATGCCGTACGAGCTCTTGATCTGGGCGTAGGTGCGGGTCAGCTGGTAGATCGTCACATCCGTGTCGGTCATGGTCGAGTAGGCGACCTTGCTCGCACGGAGGGTGGCGACCTTGGTGCCGGAGGAGTTGAGCAGGCCGAAGCTGCGGCTGGAGGCCTGGTCGACGATGACCTCACCGGGGTTCGGGAATCCGGTCTCCAGGCAGTGGCCGTTGGTGAGCACGAGCGCCGGGTCGCTGTCCGCGGAGTTCGGGAAGCGGATGACGGAGCCGGAGCAGTTGCTGAGCGAGACGGTGCCGGCGAAGTCGACGGCCTGGACGGTGGCCGTCCCGGGCGCCGTGGCCACCGTGCCGGACGTCGCCGCGGACTGGGGTTCCGCGACCGCCGGCGCCGCGCCCGCCCCGGCGATGACCAGAGCGAAGAGCGCGGCGACGAGAGGCTTTCTCATGTGGGGGGTCCCCTCTGGATGAGGTTGCGATGACGGGGAGGACCGGAGGTCTTCCTGCCCTCCTGGTTTGTCATGCGCATTGTCAACAGTGGGGCGTACGGGGGCAAGGAGCGGTTTTCGGCCGTTTCAAGCGGCTGCCGGGACCGCCGCGGTGCCCACGCATACGGGACGGACCGGCGGCACCTTCACGGCAGCCGTCGGCCGCCTTTCGGCACGATCGGCTACCTGGGCCTCTTGGTGGGCCTGTGCCCATGGCCCTGCCCGCCTTGCCAGTCACCGTCACCCCAGCCGCCGCCCGCGGTGGCGGAGGGGCTCTGACTGGTGGGCGCCGGAGAGGAGGGGGCGGGCGCGGAACTGGTCGCCGGGGAGGCGGCGGCCGTCGGCGACACCGTGGCGGCCGCCGACGATGCGCGGGTACTGGACGGCTGTGCGGCGACGGACGGGGAGGCGGAGGCGGCGGCGGACCCGTCCGTGTCGGACGCGGACGGAGTGGCCGGTGACGAGGACGGCGCGGCCTTCGGCCGTATGGACTCGCCTGCATCACCCGGCGCGCCCGAGGAGCCGGAACCGAAGCCGGCCACGAGCGCGACGGCGATGCCCACCACGCCCAGCGCACCGACGGCGACGGCCGCCCGCCGGGGCATCCCGGAGCGGCGCTGCGCGAGCCGCGCCTCCCGGCGCGAGCCGGCCTCCGGCCGGGGCGCCACAGGGATCGGCGCATCGGGGACTGTGGCATCGGGGACCGGCGCATCGGGGACCGCGGGCAGCTTCTGCGTCTCGTCGTAGGCGTTCTGCCAGCCATGGGCGGCCGCGGGGTCGTTGTACTGCTCGTACTCGGGCGCCGTCGCGGCATTCGGGTGGTACACGTTCGGGGGACCCTGTGGGCCGCCGTTCGCCGGGTGCGCCCCCTCCGTGGCGTACCCACCCTCCGCACCGTTCGCGGCATTCGCTCCGTCGGCCCCGCCGTCGTGCCCCTGCTCCCATGCCATGGGCGTGCATTTTAGGGGTGAGAGTGATCCGTGGGGCAGTTACCGGCGATAACCGCTCAAACCCGCCGTGCTCCACGTGGTGGAAAACACGGGGCGCGAGGCGGTACGCGGCCGTAAGCTCACGGACATGCAGGTGATCCAGTCCACGAAGCTCGCCAATGTCTGCTACGAGATCCGGGGCCCGGTTCTCGAGGAGGCCATGCGACTGGAGGCCGCGGGCCACCGCATCCTCAAGCTCAACACCGGCAACCCCGCCGCCTTCGGCTTCGAGTGCCCGCCCGAGATCCTCGAGGACATCCTGCGCAACGTCTCGACGGCGCACGGGTACGGCGACGCCAAGGGCCTGCTCGCGGCCCGCCGGGCGGTCGTGATGCACAACCAGACCCTCGGCATCGAGACGGACGTCGAGCACGTCTTCATCGGCAATGGCGTCTCCGAACTGATCGTGATGGCGATGCAGGGCCTGCTGGACGACGGCGACGAGGTGCTCGTGCCGGCCCCCGACTACCCCCTGTGGACGGCGGCGGTGTCGCTGTCGGGCGGTACGGCCGTGCACTACCGCTGCGACGAGCAGTCGGACTGGATGCCGGACCTCGCCGACGTGGAGCGGAAGGTCACCGACCGCACCAAGGCGATCGTCATCATCAACCCCAACAACCCGACGGGCGCCGTCTACGACGAGGCGGTGCTCCGCGGCCTGACGGACATCGCGCGCCGGCACAACCTCCTCGTCTGCTCCGACGAGATCTACGACAAGATCCTCTACGACGGCGCGACACACACGCCGACGGCGGCGGTGGCCCCGGACCTGCTGACCCTCACCTTCAACGGCATGTCGAAGGCGTACCGGGTGGCGGGATACCGGGTGGGCTGGATGTCGATCTCGGGCCCCCGGGCGCACGCGGCGTCGTACATCGAGGGGCTGACCATCCTCGCGAACATGCGGCTGTGCGCGAACATGCCGGGTCAGCACGGTGTGGTGGCGGCGCTCAGCGGCCGCCAGACGATCAACGAGCTGGTGCTGCCCGGCGGACGCCTGAAGGAGCAGCGGGACGCGGCGTACGAGCTGCTGACACAGATCCCGGGTGTGTCGTGCGTCAGGCCGAAGGGGGCGCTGTACCTCTTCCCCCGCCTCGACCCCAAGGTCTTCAAGATCAAGGACGACCGCCAGATGGTCCTGGACCTGCTGCGCCGCGAGAAGATCATGGTCGTGCAGGGGACGGGCTTCAACTGGCCGGAGCCCGATCACTTCCGGGTGGTGACCCTGCCGACCGTGCAGGACCTGACCTCGGCGATGACCCGCATCGGGGACTTCCTGGACGGCTACAGCCAGCCCTGAAGCTCACCGTGCGTGTTCGGCGCACGAGTTGTGCGATCCGGCTCAACTTTAGACGAAATCCAAGCTAGGATGGTTTCCTGTCAGAGCACAGGAGGCCGTCCCATGTACGAACCGATCCGCACCAAGTCGGTCCACACGAGGGCCTGCACCACCCCCGACTTCCCGCACCGTTCACGCGAGGAGGAGCTGGACATCCAGCTCGCGGGCCATCTGACGGCACTGCTCGCGGTGACGGACGAGCTGCGGGCGTTGGAGCCCTCCGGGGAGCTGGACACGGCCGCCGAGCGACTGGCCTGCCAGGTGGCGCGACTGCGATGGGGGTCCCCCCTGCCCGAGCGCAGCCGAGAGCTCGGGGGAGGAGCGCCGCCGACCCCTGCGGCACGGGCTGCACACGGCGACGCGTCGCGCGTCACGGAACTGCACCGGCGCGCCCACGCGCTGGCGGGCCGCGCCCTGGTGGTCGCGGCGTCCCGCGCCGACACGGCCGCGGCGATCCTGTCCGCCGAACGCATGGACGCGCACACCGCCGCGCTGGCCGGGCCCCGGTCGCCCATCACCGCCGGCTGATCCCTCCGGGCCGCGGCGAGCGGCCCCCTCGAACGGCCCCGGTCCGCGTGCACCCGCAGCGACGCGCGGACCGGGCGCCACAGCACTGCGTTCGGGTGGTCTGCCGTCCCGAAGTGCCTGCCGAATGGCGGTGCCATCGGGAAGTCCTCGTAACGTCGGCGGAAATGACGGACCGTTCGACGAGATGTGACCAAGTGAGAAGTACGAGATTATGGGCAGTGCTCGGCGGAACGGCGGCAGTCGCCGCGGGCGCGGCGATCTGGACCGCGCAGTCCCCGTCGACCGCACCATCCGATTCCAAGCCCGCTTCAGCGGCTGAGAAGAACCAGCAGGCCAACTCCCTTCTGCAGAGCGCCCTTGTGGAGGAGCAACGCCAGGACTCCAAGGGCGCGTCCCACACCTACAAGCGAGTGGTGGAACTCGACCCCGGCAACAAGCTCGCCTGGTACAACCTGGGGGTCATCGCGCAGCGGGACGGCAGGACGACCGATGCCCGCGCCGCCTACGACAAGGCACTGAAGGCCGATCCGGGTTACACACCGGCCCTCTACAACAAGGCGATGCTGCTGAAGTCGAGCGAACCCGATGCGGCCATGGAACTTCTTCGGCGTTTTCTCGCCGCCGACCCGAAAGGTGCCGCGGCCCATCTGCAACTCGGGCACATTCTGGCGGAGAAGCACCGCGACAGTGAGGCCGAGGACGAATTCCGTCGTGCCGTCGCGGCCAATCCCTCACTGCGCTCCCAAGTGCCGGATCAGTTCAGATAAGTCCGGAGAAAAAGGGGACGGTGCCCCGAGACGCAAACCTCGGGACACCGTCACATTTCCCAGATGTAGCGGACAGCCACTGACACTGCCGCTCGCCAGGGAACCCACTCGGGAATCAGTTGCCCGGCACCCTGGCGCAGACGACGTAGGCGGTGACGGACTGCCCCGGCAGCAGCGGGGTGTCGGCGTTGACCTGCCACCCGTCCCTGCCGGAGTCGATCGGGGTGCTCGAGTTCACGTTGGGGCTGACGCCGATGGGGGCGACAGTGCTGGGGGTGGTGCCGTATCCGCCGCCGACGACCTCGTCGTTGTTGTCGGCGCACAGGGCGACCGACGGGAGGGCCGTGTCCCCCATGCCCCCAAGAACGCCCGGGGTCGCGTCCCACACGACGTAGGTGTCGGTGAGGCCCGGCCGACCGGCAGGGCCCTCGGGACCCCGGGGACCCGGGTCGCCCTGCGGGCCCCTGTCGCCGCGCGGACCGGGGTCGTTGATGGTCACACCGGACTTGTGCATCGTCCCGGCGACGGCCATCGCGCTCGGGGCGACATTGAGCGCGAGGGCAAACGCGCCCGCCACCACAGCGGCGGTTTTCACGCGTGAACTTCGGATCGTGCTACGGCTCACCAGAGAACCTTCCTCGAACTTGAGGGATCAGACCGCAAGCGCGCGCACTCGGTGCGCCGTTCGCATGCGTGCCACGTCGCCTTTTGACGACGGGCGAGCTCATTGTTTACTCTCCGCATTCAATCGATTACGACAAGTGCCCGTGTCATACGCCAAGGTCACCCGAGCAGCGGCAGCGGCAATCACCCCTCAACACTGATCGGTGTGGCTCATTCCGGTTGCGTACCGGGACCGGTCCGTCACCGCCTGTTCACCGCGGACCAGGGGGAACGTTGGGTTCCGGGAGCACGCTCCTCGCGTGAGACGTATCGCAGGAATCGTCCTCGCGGTGCTGCTGATCGGCGGAGTTGTGGCAGCCGTCGTCGCGGGCCGCGAAGGTAAGGACAACAGCACGGCAACGAAGACTGTGCGGGGAGTGATCGGATCGGAGAAGGCGGAATTCTTCGCCGATCCCGCCGTGGTGAAGGCCCTTGCCGCCAAGGGCTACACCGTCAAGACCGAGACCTCCGGGTCCTGGGCCATGGAGGGGCTCGACCTCAAGGGGTACGACTTCGCCTTTCCCTCCAGCCAGGCGCCCGCCGACGCGCTCGCCGGCAAGTTCCACGTCCGGCAGCCGCTCCCTCGGCCCTTCTACTCCCCGCTGGTCGTCGTGGCCCACCGCAACGCCGCCCAAGTGCTCGCCGCCAACGGGATCGCCACCCTCGACCACCATCGTGGCACCCTCCGTATGGCCGCCCTCCTGGACGCCGCGCGCCACGACCGCACCTGGCAGCAGCTCAAGGGCGTCGCCGGGCACGGGGAGTTGACCGGGTCGCTGTACATCGCCAGCACTGATCCCAACACCTCGAACTCGGGCGCCCTGTACCTCGCCGCGGCGAGCTATGTGGCGGCGGGCGGCCGGGTGGCGGCGAGCGACGCCGACATCGGCCGCACCGCTCCCCTGATGCGCAAGCTGATCAGCGTCCAGGGTGCCCAGCAGTCCAGTTCGGACGCCGCCTTCCGGGACTTCATCAGCGGTGCGGGCAATCCGCTCGTCCTGGTGTACGAGTCACAGGTGGCCTCGCTGCTCCGCGACGGTCAGGGCGCGGACGACCTCACCGTCCTCTACCCCGACACCACCGCCAACAGCGACCACACCGTCGTACCCCTGACCGAGGCCGGCCGGGACCTCGGTGAACTCCTCACCACCGACCCGGCGTTGCGCAAGCTCGCCGTCCGGCACGGGTTCCGGCCGCAGGGCGACACCGCCGAGTTCACGGCCGCCACCGCCTCGTACACCCAGTACCTCAACCAGAAGCTGACCGGCATCCGGCAGGCGCCCGTGCCCACCTCCGCGGTGCTGCACGAGATGGCGCACCGGGCCCGGGCCCAGGGGGGAGACCGCACATGACCGACAACGACGACGCCTTCACCTTGACCCCGCCCGAGCCCGTCGCCGCCGTGCCGCGGGAGAAGGCCGGCGGGCTCGTACCGCTCGACGACTCCGTACGCGCGGACATGGACCGGAAGGCCACCGCCTATATCGAGGGGCTCGCCGCGCTCGACGCCCGCTCTCCCCAATTCGCCGGGAAGGTGGGGGAGATCACCGCACTCGGCGCGAGCGAGATGCGCAACGCCGCCGCCCAGTCCAACCGCATGCTGGAGCGCACCATCCGCAGCCTGCCCGGCAAGGGCGAGGACGCCCAGTCGAGGGTCGGCGGCTCGCTCGTCGAACTGCGGCGGGTGGTGGAGGACCTGGATCCGCGCGACCTGCCGGCCAACAAGGGACGGAAGTTCCTCTCCCGGCTCCCCGGCGGCAACAAGCTGCGCGACCACGTCGCCAAGTACGCCTCCGCGCAAGGCACCCTGAACAAGATCGTGGGGTCCCTGCGCGGCGGTCAGGACGAACTGCGCCGCGACAACGCGGCACTCCAGACCGAGCGCGTCCGCCTCTGGGAGACCATGGGCAAGCTCCAGGAGTACGTCGTACTCACCGAGGCTTTGGACACGGCGGTCGAGCAGCACATCGCGGGAGTCGAGGCGGCCGATCCCGCGCGGGGCGACACCCTGCGGGCCGATGTCCTGTTCCCGGTCCGGCAGAAGCACCAGGACCTGCTGACCCAGCTCGCGGTGTGTGCGCAGGGCTACCTCGCCATGGACGTCGTGCGCCGCAACAACGACGAACTGATCAAGGGCGTGGACCGCGCGGCCACCACGACCGTCTCGGCGCTGCGCATCTCCGTGATGCTCGCCTCCGCCCTGGACAACCAGCGCAAGGTCGTCGACCAGGTGAACGCCCTGCGGGGCACCACCGAGGACCTCATCCGCGGCAACGCCGAGATGCTCGCGACGCAGAGCGGCGAGATCCAGCGCATCGCCGCCGATCCGGCGGTCGGCGCGGAGACGCTCCGCTCGGCCTTCCAGCAGATCTACCGCACCCTCGACGCCATCGACACCTACAAGGCACAGGCGACGGAGACCATGGCGGCCACGGTGGAGTCCCTGACGACGGAACTGCAGGAGGCGAGCTCGTACTTGGAGCGGAGCCGGTCGCAGAGCGCGCTGGAGGGAGGGCTCAGATGAGACGACGTCTGGCCGTGGTCGCCGGGCTCGCCGTCCTGCTGACCGCCTGTACGGTCCCGAAGGACGAGCCGAAGGACCGCGGCGCGCCCGGGCCCGGCACCCTGCGCGTCCTCGCCTCCAGTGAGCTCAGCGACATGGCGCCGATCCTCGACCAGGTACGCAAGAGCACCGGTATCACCGTCCGGCCCACCTACATGGGCACCCTCGACGCCGTGGACCTCCTGGCGAAGGGCAAGGTCGACGGCGCGTACGACGCCCTGTGGCTCTCCTCCGACGACTACCTCCGCCTCCGCCCCGACGCCACGAGCAAGGTCGTCTCCGAGACGCCGGTCATGTCCAGCCCGGTCGCCATCGGTGTCGAGCCCCGGACTATCAGCGCACTGCACTGGGACCCCGAGCGCGTCACCTGGTCCCAGGTCGAGCAGGCCGTACAGGACGGGAGGCTCACCTACGGCATGACCGACCCCGCCCGCTCCAACTCCGGGTTCTCCACCCTGATCTCGGTCGCCTCCGGGCTGTCCGGCGCCCAGTCCGCGCTCACCGAGGCGGACGTCGCCAAGGCCACCCCGAAGCTGAAGCGGTTCTTCAAGGGGCAGAAGCTGACATCAGGCTCGTCCGGCTGGCTGGCCACCGCGTACACCCGCCGCGGCAGCGTCGACGCCCTGCTCAACTACGAGTCCGTCCTCAAGGGCATCCGGGGCCTGACCGTGATCCGCCCCCGCGACGGCGTGGTCACCGCCGACTACCCCCTCTCCTCGCTCGCCTCGACGAGCCCCGGCACCCGCGACGACGTCCGCCGTCTCGCCGAGGCCCTGCGCACCCCGGCCGTGCAGCGGCTGATCACCGAACGCACGCACCGCCGCCCGGTGGTCGCGTCGGTACGGCCCGCCGCGGGTCTCGACCCGAGCCGGCGGCGGGAACTGCCCTTCCCCGGCACGCGCAGCGTGGCGGACCGCCTGCTCGACGCCTACGAGAACAAACTGCGCCGCCCGTCCCGGACCGTGTACGTCCTGGACACCTCGGGATCGATGGAGGGCGACCGTCTCGCCCGGCTGAAGAAGGCCCTCACCGACCTCACCGGCGACTTCCGCGACCGGGAGGAGGTGACGCTGATGCCGTTCGGCTCGCAGGTCAAGAGCGTACGGACGCATGTCGTCAGCCCAGCCGATCCCCAGCGGGGCCTGGACGCCATCCGCGCGGACACCGCGGCGATCCACGCCGACGGCGACACCGCCGTCTACACCTCCCTGGAGAAGGCGTACGGGCAGCTCGGCGACGACCGTGACACCTTCACCTCGATCGTGCTGATGACGGACGGCGAGAACACCAGCGGTGCCGAGGCCGGTGACTTCGACGGCTTCCACCACCGGCTGACCGGCCACCAGCGGGACATCCCGGTCTTCCCCATCCTCTTCGGCGACTCCGACCAGGCGGAGCTGGAGCACATCGCCGACCTGACCGGCGGCCGCCTCTTCGACGCCCGGAAGGGCTCGCTCGACGGTGCCTTCGAGGAGATCCGTGGCTACCAGTAGGTTCCTGCGCTATGCCGAGTCCCGGAAGAACATCGCCGGGAGCGCCTGCGGACTCGTGGGCCTCGTGCTCACCTTCACCGGCGTCGCGGGCCCCTACTGGCCCGTCGTCGTCGCCGGTCTGTACGGTGCCGGCGCGCTGATCGCCCCGCCGGAACGCCCGGCGCTGCCCCAGTTCCCCGACCCGTCGGCGCAATTGGACGAGCTGAGGGCCGACTTCGGGCAGCTGCGCGCCTATCTCGCGGACGTCGAGCTGCCGCCCGCCGCCGCCGGCCGGCTCACCGAACTGACCGATGTGCTGTCCGCACTGCTGGACCCGGGCTGGGTAGCCGATGTGCTCGCGCAGGACCCCGAAGGCGTGCACGCGCTGTCGCGGGCAGTGCGCCAGGACCTGCCCGAGGCCGTCGACACCTTCGTGCGCACACGCTGGTGGAGCCGGATGACACCGGGGCAGGAGCCGCCGGAACGTCATCTCGAGCGCCAGCTCACCCTGCTCCACGACGAGGCGAGCCGGCTGGCCTCCGCCCTGCGGGAGACGGAGGCGAGGCGGCAGGAGACCCACACCCGGTATCTGGAGGACCGCTCGAAGTGATCCGCCCCAGGACCGAGCGCAACGGGCCGGGCCCCGCACTCCGTGGTGCGGGACCCGGCCCGTTCGATTCCATCACCGCGGCCGGTCGTGACGACGTCGCAGGTCAGGGCAAGCCGGACCGGCCGCGGAGCTCATACGGGCGTCAGCCCAGGCGCTGCACCAGCGCGCGGTACTGGTCCCACAGCTCCTTCGGCGTGTGGTCACCGAACGTGTTGAGGTGCTCGGGGACGAGGGCCGCCTCCTCGCGCCACACGTCCTTGTCGACGGTGAGCAGGAACTCCAGGTCGGACTCCGACAGCTCCAGGCCGTTCGTGTCCAGCGCGTCCCTGGTCGGCAGCACGCCGATCGGGGTCTCGACACCCTCGGCCTTGCCCTCCAGGCGCTCCACGATCCACTTCAGGACGCGGCTGTTCTCGCCGAAGCCCGGCCAGACGAACTTGCCCTCGTCGTTCTTGCGGAACCAGTTGACGTAGTAGATCTTCGGCAGCTTGGACTGGTCCTTGTCCTTGGCCACGTCGACCCAGTGACCCATGTAGTCGCCCATGTTGTAGCCACAGAACGGCAGCATGGCGAACGGGTCGCGGCGCAGCTCGCCGACCTTGCCCTCGGCCGCGGCGGTCTTCTCGGAGGCGACGTTCGCGCCGAGGAACACACCGTGGTTCCAGTCGAAGGACTCCGTCACCAGCGGGACCGCGCTGGCGCGGCGGCCGCCGAAGAGGATCGCGGAGATCGGCACGCCCTTCGGGTCCTCCCACTCGGGCGCGATGATCGGGCACTGCGATGCGGGGACCGTGAAGCGGGCGTTCGGGTGGGCGGCCGGGGTCGCGGACGCCGGCGTCCAGTCGTTGCCCTTCCAGTCGGTGAGGTGAGCCGGAGTCTCCTCCGTCATGCCCTCCCACCAGATGTCGTTGTCGTCGGTGAGGGCCACGTTGGTGAAGACGGAGTTGCCCCACAGCGTCTTCATCGCGTTCGCGTTGGTGTGCTCACCGGTGCCCGGAGCGACGCCGAAGAAGCCGGCCTCGGGATTGATCGCGTACAGGCGGCCGTCCTGGCCGAACCGCATCCACGCGATGTCGTCGCCGATCGTCTCGACCGTCCAGCCGGAGATCGTCGGCTCCAGCATGGCGAGGTTCGTCTTGCCGCAGGCGCTCGGGAAGGCCGCGGCGACGTACTTCGACTCGCCCTGCGGGGGCGTGAGCTTGAGGATCAGCATGTGCTCGGCCAGCCAGCCCTCGTCGCGCGCCATGACGGAGGCGATGCGCAGGGCGTAGCACTTCTTGCCGAGCAGCGCGTTGCCGCCGTAGCCGGAACCGTAGGACCAGATCTCGCGGGACTCGGGGAAGTGCGAGATGTACTTGGTCTGGTTGCAGGGCCAGGCGACGTCCTTCTGGCCGGGCTCCAGCGGGGCGCCCAGCGTGTGGACGGCCTTGACGAAGAAGCCCTCGGGGCCGAGCTCGTCGAGGACCGCCTGGCCCATGCGCGTCATGGTCCGCATGGAGGCGGCCACGTACGCGGAGTCGGTGATCTCGACGCCGATCGCGGAGAGCGGAGAGCCGAGCGGGCCCATGCAGAACGGCACGACGTACATCGTCCGGCCGCGCATGGAGCCGCGGAACAGGCCGTTCTCCCCCTGGAATATCTCCCGCATCTCGGCGGGGGCCTTCCAGTGGTTGGTCGGGCCCGCGTCCTGCTCCTTCTCGGAGCAGATGAACGTCCGGTCCTCGACCCGGGCGACGTCGGACGGGTCGGAGGCTGCGTAGTAGGAGTTCGGGCGCTTGATCGGGTCGAGCTTCTTGAACGTGCCCTTGCGGACGAGCTCCTCGCACAGGCGCTCGTATTCAGCCTCGGATCCGTCACACCAGACCACACTGTCCGGCTGGGTCAGTTCAGCGATCTCGTTGACCCACGAGATCAGTTCCTTGTGCTGGGTGGGGACGGTTGAGGGAGCCGCGTTGTCGCGCGCCACGATCGCTCCTAGATGAGGGATTTTTCTGTTGAGTGCCCCGTGGGGGCCGCGACCCGGATGCTTCGTAGCCGCTCATCCGGTGCCGACTGCACTCATTTGATCATCCGACTACTTCGCCCATCTGTCCAGAGGACGTCACAGCTGAGCGGAGTGAGGATCGCCACGCGCCCCCGCGTTTCTTTGCGTGCACGTAAGGTTCGACTGAAAGATTTTTTGCGGTACGCACGTTTGCCCGCAGGCCGGGCACGCCGGGTGATATCGGTCCCACCTTGATACGTAACTTACGGTTCCGTAGGTACGATGCCGCCCATGACTGCGTCCGTCCCCGACGCGCCCACGGACTCGCCGGCAGCCGGCCGCGGTCCCGTCGCGCTCTCCTTGCCCCATCCGGTCAAGCCGAAGCTCCGCGGCTGGTTGCATCTCGGGATGTTCCCCACCGTGCTCGTCGCAGGCCTGATTCTCACGGCCCTCGCGAACTCGACCCGGGGGCGAATCGCCTGCGGCATCTATGTCCTGACGGCGTGTCTGCTCTTCGGTGTCAGCGCGCTCTACCACCGCGGCAACTGGGGCCCGCGCATGGACGGGGTCCTGCGCCGGCTCGACCACGCCAACATCTTCCTGATCATCGCGGGCACGTACACCCCGCTGACCCTGCTCCTCCTGCCGGGGGCCAAAGGGCAGTGGCTGCTGTGGGGGATCTGGGGCGCGGCGGCGGCCGGCATCGTCTTCCGGGTCTTCTGGGTGGGCGCCCCGCGCTGGCTCTACACGCCCTGCTACATCGCGATGGGCTGGGCCGCCGTCTTCTTCCTTCCCGACTTCATGCGCACCGGCGGCATCGCCGTCCTGGTGCTGGTCATCGTCGGCGGCCTGCTCTACAGCGCCGGCGGCGTGATCTACGGCATCAAGCGGCCGAACCCGTCACCGCGCTGGTTCGGCTTCCACGAGGTCTTCCACTCCTTCACGCTCGCGGCGTTCGTCGTGCACTACGTGGGGATCTCGCTGGTGGCGTACCAGCACGCCTAGCCCTGACGACCGGACTGCTCCGAAAGGCCGCGGCATCGAGCCGCGGCCTTTTCGTATGTCCGTTCGTTCGATCACTTGCTCGTTCACATGCACGTTCGCACGCCCGGAGCCGATCACACGCCCGGCGCATCAGCCCTGCACGAGGCCCAGCCCCGATCCCGCAGCTCGTACAGCCTTAACGTTTCTGCCGCAGAACGCAGGGGCCCGCGTGCGACGAGGGAGTCTTAGGTGCGGCTCGGGAACTCGGTGAGGGCGCGCGCCACTATGGCTTCCAGCTGCTCGTGGTGCGCGCCCTTCCAGTAGGCGCGGCCGCACACCAGGCAGCGCGCGAACACGTCGTACGAGCGCCGGGTGCCGTGTTCGAGCTGGTCGGCGACCTCTTCCTTCGTGGCCTCGCGCAGCAGACCGTTGCAGGCGGTGCACCGCGTCCACGGCCGCAGTTCGGGCGCGAACCGGTGCAGCACGTCCCGCAGTTGGTCCTCCGGCCGGGTGCTGTAGACGAACGCGCCCGCCCACAGTTCCCGGCGGCGCAGAAGTCCCCGGTCGCGGCTGAGCATCACCCGGCGCTCGGCGGCCGAGCGCGAGGCGAGAGCCGGGTCACCGATGTCCATGGACTCGTAGGCCGCGTCCACCCCGAGCAGCCGCAGCCGGCGGGCGAGAGTGCCGAGGTGGACGTCGAGGAGGAAGCGGAGCGGAGCGCCGGGCACCCGCTGAGGGCGCTCCACGGGCCGCACCTCGACCCGCTCCCCGGCGGCCGGCACATGGGAGGGGCGCAGGACGCGGCCGTCCACGACGAGCGCGCCGACCTCGGTCAGCGGCACACCCAGCGACTCGACGACGTGGCCGAGCGTGGAGACGCCGTCGGTGACGACCTTCGTGGCTCGCCCGCGCCGCCCGTGCGGGATGAAGAGCCCCAGCTCAGGGGCGAAATCGACATGGATCTCCGGTCTGTTCACCTGGTCAGGATGGCACGGGGACGGCTCAGGGGGCTTTGAATTCTTCCGGCGTCAGACCCCGCTCCAGCACATCGAGCGCGTGGGCCACACAGGCGCCGAGGTCGTCCTGACGCCCGTGTTCGGCCCAGTACAGGAATGCCTCCGTCAGCGCGGCGGCCACGCCCATGCAGTGGACGCGCACCTCCAGGCCGTCCGGGTCGCGCCCGGTGCGCTCGGCGGCCACCCGGCACAGCATCCGGCCGGTCAGGGCCATGCGCTCGTTCATCCGCGACCGGACCGCAGGCACCTCGACCATCAGCCGCCGGAGCAGGCCCGCGTCCTCGGGCGTCCCGAACTCGCCCCGCATGCTCCGCTCGACGGCGTCCGGGACCACGCGGCGCAGCGACTCCACGAGCGGCTCGCCGGCCGGGCGGGCACGCAGTTCCTCCTCCAGGACGGGGGCGTACGCGCCGGTGAGGACGATGTCCTCCTTGGCCGGGAAGTACCGGAACACGGTGGAGGTGGACACCTCGGCCGCCTCCGCGATCTGCTCGATGGTGGTCGCCTCGTACCCCCGCTCGCGAACCAGCCGGTAGGTCGCCTCGCGGATCGCCGTACGGGTCTTGATCTTCTTCCGCTCACGCAGCCCCGGACGGGGTGCGGCAAGGGTCGAGCGGTGTGCGGTGGCGGCCATGGTTGTCATTGTCGGACATCCTCAGGACCCCGGCCACGCCGCCGGCGACGTACCGCGGCCGCCCCGGTTCCCCGGGCGGCGGGACAGCGGCCGGGGACCGCGGGTGAAGGCGGCCAGCGCCGCGTTTCAGCTCCTCAGGGCCCTGCGCAGCTGCCGGGGATCCGTGGTCGGTGCGTCACAGGTGAAGTTGCGGCAGACGTACGCGGTCGGATCGCCGTTCACCAGGATCCGGTCGGCGAGGAGAGGCAGTTCGTCGTCCGGACGGCCCACCGCCACGACGGCGCCCGGCGCGGTGCCCGTGAGTGCCGTGTGATGCAGGCTCCTTGTGGCCGGGTCGTCCAGGGACGGGCCGACGATCGCGACCTCGCGCGGCCCGTCGAGGAACGCCTCGGCGACGGCGAGCCCCCAGCCGATGAACCGGGGCACACGCGGCCCCAGCACCCTGACGACGCCCAACGCCCGCTCCGCGGCGGCACGATGGGGTTCGGAGCCGGTGTGGGCGGCGTAGGAGAGCAGTGCGCCGGCGGCCGCGGACCAGCCGGACGGTGCGGCGTTGTCGGTGGGGTCCTGGGGGCGGCGGATGAGCCTCTCCGCGTCGGCGGCGGTGTCGTACAGGGACCCGCTCCCGTCGGTGAACTGTGCGAGCACATGACCGAGCAGGAGCCCGGAGAACTCGAGCCAGACGCCCTCACCGGTGACGGAGGCGAGCGCGAGAAAGCCCTCGGCGACGTCGGCGTAGTCCTCCAGCACACCCGCGTTGGCGCCGACCTGACCGTCCTTCGACGTGCGGGCCAAACGGGCGTGCTCGTCCATGTGCAGCCGTACGAGCAGGTCGGCGGCGCCGAGCGCGGCCTCCACCAGATCGGGGCGGTCGAAGTAGGCGCCGGTCTCGGCGAGCGCGGCGACGGCGAGGCCGTTCCAGGCCGCGACCACCTTGTCGTCGCGGCCGGGAGCGGGGCGCTTCCCTCGTCTCCCGAGCAGCCGGCTCCTTATCGACTCGATCTTCTGCGTGCCGAACACGCCCTTGCTCTGCGGAAGTTGCAGCACGGAGCTGCCGTGCTCGAAGGTGCCCTCCTCGGTGACACCGAAGTACTGGGCAGCGATCTCGGCGCCCTCGGGGCCGAGGGCCTCGGTGAGCTGCGCGGGCGTCCACACGTAGTACGCACCCTCTACGTGCCGGCCCTCGCCTTCGCCCTGCTCCGGCTCCCCCGGCTCCCTTCCGGGGCCGGCCGCGTCACGCGGCACCTCCTCCTCGCTGTCGGCGTCGAGCGCGGAGGCGAACCCGCCCTCCTTGGTGCGCAGTTCACGCACCATGAAGTCGGCGGTCTCCAGCGCCACCCGGCGGGCGAGCTCGGAGCCGGTCGCGCGCCACAGGTGGGCGTACACACGGCACAGCAGCGCGTTGTCGTACAGCATCTTCTCGAAGTGCGGCACGACCCAGTCGCGGTCGACGGAGTAGCGGGCGAAACCGCCGCCGAGCTGGTCGTAGAGACCGCCGCGCGCCATGCGCTCGCAGGTGTCCTGCACCATCTGCAGGGCGCCCTCCGAACCGGTGCGGGCATGGTGGCGCAGCAGGAACTCGAGGACCATGGAGGGCGGGAACTTGGGCGCACCGCCGAACCCGCCGCGCTGCGGGTCGTACTCGCGGGTGAGGCCGAGCAGTGCCTGGGCGAGCTCCCCCTCGCCGGGCGCCCGCATCTCGCCGTACCGCAGATCCCGGCCCGCGAGGTCACGCACGATCTTCCCGGCGACCTCCGCCACCTCGTCCCGGCGCTCGGCCCAGGCGTGCCGGACGCCTTCGAGGACCTGCAGGAAGGACGGCATGCCCTGACGCGGGGCGGGCGGGAAGTAGGTGCCGAAGTAGAACGGCTCGGCGTCGGACGTGAGAAAGACGGTCATGGGCCACCCGCCCTGGCCCGTGGCCGCCTGGACCGCCTCCATATACACGGCGTCGACATCCGGTCGCTCCTCGCGGTCGACCTTGATGCTGACGAAGTGCTCGTTCAGATAAGCGGCCGTCGCGTCGTCCTCGAAGGACTCGTGGGCCATCACATGGCACCAGTGACAACTCGAGTAACCGACGCTGAGCAGTACCGGCACGCCCCGTTCGCGCGCCGCGTCGAAGGCCTCTTCCGACCACGGCCACCAGTCGACGGGGTTGTCCGCGTGCTGGAGCAGATACGGAGAGGTCTCGTGAGCCAGTCGGTTCGGCATACCCCCATCCTGCCCGACACGGCCCGTCCGGTCGCCTCACGGCCGACACACGGTCGGCCGCCGCTGCCGGTGTCACCCGGAAGGAGCTCCGGAGTGGTCCGCGGGATCCGGACGTCATCGAACCCGCTCCGTGATCGCCCGCAACCCTCGCGCTGTTGTCCTCCTCGAAGGACACTGAAAGCCAAGGGAGTTGACGCCGGAGGGGGACGTGACATGCGGGACGGCCATCGGACGGAAGCCGAGCGGCTGCTGGCACGGGCCGTGGAGGAGGAGGTGCGCCGCTCGGGCGGTCGCACCAATGGGGCCGTACTGCTCTCGCGGGCGCGCGGAGCGCTCGACGCCATGGCGCAGACGGCCGCGGAGGAGTACGAGGCCTACACACGGGCTCTCGAAGAGGTGGAGGCGGGCCGGCTGACCTTCGGTCAGCGGTATGCGAAGGAGGGAGCCACGACGGCGCTCGCGGTGGCGGTCGTGGCCGCGGCCACGGCCTGCGTCGCGGACCTCGTGCTGGGCACGGGCGGCGGCACGGCGCTGAGCGCCGCCGTCACCGTCGGGATCGCGGGGGCCGCGACCACGGTGGTGAAGGTGACCGCGTCCCATCTGCCGGCGGCCGGCCGCAGGGCCGGTGAGCTCGGCCGTCCCGGCGGCCTCGAGCAACTGCGGCTGCAGTGGCTGACCGCCCTGGAGGTCCGCGGCATCCGGCCCTTCCTCGACCAGCAGCGGGTGATCCTCTCCTCGACGACCCCCACGAAGGGCTCACCCCAGCTGCGCCGCGCCGACAAGAGCGCGGCGGCCCGCCGGCGCACGGTGCTCGACCAGTCCTTCGGCCAGCTGCCGGACCCCGTGGGCCCGTTCGCGGGCCGGCGACAGGAGCTGGCACGGATCCGGCAGTGGGTCCAGGCGGCCCGGGCGGCCACGGAGACCAAGCCGTCGGTGGTCGTCCTGCACGGCGCGCCGGGCTCCGGGCGCACGACGCTCGCGATCCGCGCCGCGCACGACCTCAAGGACCACTTCCGGGGCGCGTGCGTGGTGAACCTGCGCGGCGACAGCGCCGACGAGCCGCCGCTGTCCACACGCGACGCCCTGCTCAATCTGCTCAACCGGCTCGGCGCGCCCCGTGAGCAGCTTCTGTTCCGTGAGCGCTCCGGGCCCGATCAGCACGTCAAGCGGCTGACCGAGCTGTACCACCAGCATCTGACGGGCATGCCCGTCACGATCGTGCTCGACGACGCCTCGGACCCCGAGCAGCTGCGCGCCTTCCTCCCCGAGCGCTCCGAGAGCCTGGTGCTGGTCACCGCGCGAGGACCTCTCGACCTGCCCGAGGACCTGCCGGCCCGGGTGCACGAGCTCCAGGTCGGGCCGCTGGACGCGGCGGGCGCGGAGGAACTGCTGAACGCGGCGGCCCAGGACACTTCGGGCCCGTACGACGCCGAGGCCGCCGAGCGCACCCGGGAGCTGTGCGGCGGTCTGCCTCTGGCACTGCGCGTCTGCGGCTCCTCGCTCGGCCCGCGCACCCCGCGCCAACTGGCCGCGGACCTCGCGGCCTACGGCCCGGTGGACCCGCTGGAGCGCGCTCTGTGGCTGCGGTACACGGACCAGCCGGAGGCCGCCCGGCGCCTGCTGCGACGGCTCGCGCTGGCGGGCCGCACCTCACTGGGCGCTGCCGCGGCGGCCGCCCTGCTGGCCACGGACGAGGAGGACGCGACCCGGCATCTGCAGACGCTGGCCCGCGCCGGCCTGATCGACCATGTGCGCGGCAGCCGCTACCGCCTGCACGACGTGGTACGGGCCTTCGCGCAGGCCAGGCTGCTGGACGAGGAGCAGCCGGCCGAGCGTACGGCCGCCCAGGAGCGCCTGATCGTGAACTACGCGGAGCTGGCCGACTCGGTGCTGCGCCTGGTGGACGGCAATATGTCGACCCGCTCGGACCGCTTCGGACCGCACGGTTTCACCTCCCTGGACGCGGCGCTGCGCTGGCTGGACGACGAGTCGAGCTTCATCACCGCCACCCTGCGGCATGCGGAGGACGTCGATCAGTCGGCGGTGCTGAACCTGCTGGGCGCCCTGTGCGACTACTGCCTGCTGCGCGGCGACCTCTACCGGCTGGGCGAGCTCAGCGAGCTGACGATCGGGGGCGCCCCGGCCCGCACGAAACCGACGGCGGGAGAGGTGGACCAGGGCCTTCTGGTGCGCTCGGTGCGCTGGCGTACGGGCATCGCGGCACGTCAGCTGGGTGAGCTGGACAAGGCCCGGACCACGCTTGCCTCAGTGGTGGACCTGTACCGGCAGGCGCATCACGACGCGGGCGCCGCCCGGGCGCTGTGTTCGCTCGGTATCACCCTCCACCACCAGGGCAACCTCACCGAGGCGACGGCCAGGCTCGAGGAGGCGCTGGAACTGCAGGCCTCCCCCGAGCTGGCGGCGGACCGCGCGTGGACCATGCACGCGCTGGCCGCGGTGGAGCGCGACCGCGCACGGCCGGCCCGGGCGCTGGACCTGCTCACCCGCGCCGTGGTCCTCCACCAGGAGAACGAGTCCGTGCACGGTGAGGCCTGGGCGCACTTCCAGCTCGGTCAGCTGGCCCTGCGCCTGGGCGAGGTCCCGCGTGCGGAGACGGAACTGCGCACCGCACTGGAACTGTGCACCCGCACCCGTGACCCACGCGGTGAGGCCTGGGCGCTGACCCAGCTGGCCCGTGCCCGCCTGGTCGCGGGCGACGGGCCGGCCGCCGCCGAGGAACTGCGCCGGGCGGCCGCGCGTCACCGGGAGAACGAGGACATACGCGGCGAGGCCTGGACCGTCTACTACCTCGGCCAGGCCCTGGAGGAGGCGGGCGAACTCGATGAGGCGGTCCGCGACCTGGAGCGTGCCCGCACGATGTTCTCGCGGATGCGGGACGTGTACGGGCTGGCCTGCGCCCGCCACCACTCGGCGCGGGTGACCCGCGACCAGCGGGCGGCCCGGACGGGATCGCTGCGCAACTCCGGGTTCGCACGGCAGCTGCTGGTGGACGCGAGGGCGGACTTCCAGCGCATCGGCGTGGCCCATGGCGAGGCGTGGACGTGCCTGGAACTGGCGGTGGTGGACGCCGGCAACGCCCGCACCCAGCAGGCGCTCGCCCTGTGCGACGAGGCGGTGGACCTGTTCACCTCGTACGGCGACCGCAGGGGGGAGGACTGGGCGCGCTTCCTGCGCTGCACCCTTCTGCCCTACGCCTCCCCGGGAGGCGTCGAGGTGGGCACCGCGGTGGCCGAGGAGGAACTGGCGCAGCTGTCCCGCGCCGGCCATCCGACGAGGGACGAGAAGCTGGACGACGTCGTCGGGGCGTACGGGGTGCTGCTGGAGCGCGGTGTGAGCCTGGAGGACGGCTGGCAGGCATGGCGCCTGGGGATGGTGCCCGGACGGCACGCCCGGGAGGTGATGGGGGTGGAGGTGCCCGCCGGGAACTGACGGGCACCCCGACGGGGGCCGCGCCCGGGTGTGTCGGCGCGGCCCCGAAGTGGGAGATCTCAGCCCCGCTGGGCCTTGGGTGCTCCCTTGACCGTGCCGGAGCCCTCCGTACCGGCCTTCTCGCCGGTGTCGGAGGCGTCCTCCTCGAAGCGGACCTTGCCCATGTGCTTGTTCATGGACTTCATCAGGCCCCAGACCGCCACAGCCATCACCGCGAAGACGATGAAGCCGAGGACACCGGGGGTGACCTTGTTCTGGTCGACCTCGGCGAGGGTGACGAGGTGCGTCATGGCCGGGCTCACGCTTGCGCTCATGTCAGGCATTGTCCCTCAGGGCCGGCGGACGCCTGCAAAGAGGTCGTCCTCCGGGAGAGAGGTGTCCACGAGGGACTTCGCGAGCTCGTACTCCTCGGTCGGCCAGACGTCCTTCTGGAGCTGAAGCGGGACGCGGAACCAGCCCCCGTCGGGGTCGATCTGCGTGGCGTGGGCGATCAGCGCCTTGTCCCGGATCTCGAAGAAGTCCGCGCACGGGACGTGCGTGGTCAGCGTGCGCTCGACGCGCTCGAACTCGTCCCAGCGCTTCAGCCAGTCCGCGTAGGGCGACTCCAGGCCGCGCGCGAGCAGGGCGTTGTGCAGGGCCTCGGTCCGCGGACGGTTGAAGCCCTGGTTGTAGTACAGCTTCAGCGGCCGCCACACCGGGCCGAACTCCGCCTCCGGGTACTTCTCGCCGTCCGCCGCGCCCTCGAAGGCCACCATGGAGATCTTGTGCGTCATGATGTGGTCGGGGTGGGGGTAGCCGCCGTTCTCGTCGTAGGTGGTGATCACCTGCGGACGGAACGAGCGGATCCTGCGAACGAGCTCGCCGGCCGCCTTGTCGACGTCCTCGAGGGCGAAGCAGCGCTCGGGCAGCGGCGGCAGCGGGTCGCCCTCCGGCAGGCCGGAGTCGATGAAGCCGAGCCAGTCCTGCTTGACGCCGAGGATCTCCCGGGCCTCGTCCATCTCCTTCTTGCGCACCTCGTGGATGTGCTCCTCGATGTACTTGTCGCCCTGGAGCTTGGGGTTGAGGATGGAGCCGCGTTCCCCGCCCGTGCAGGTCACCACCAGCACGTCCACCCCCTCGGACACATACTTCGCCATGGTGGCCGCGCCCTTGCTCGACTCGTCGTCAGGGTGGGCGTGCACTGCCATCAGTCGCAGTTGGTCAGTCAAGACTCGATCCTCAGTAAGTCGGCAGGTCGGCGCCCGGTGTGATTCGGCGCGATGTGCGGCTTCTATAGTGACCGAATCGGGGGGCGAAAAATTCCGGGGCCCCTCCCGGAGCACCCCTTCCGGGACGTCCGTCCCGGTGACGGCCGAGAGGACGACCATGAGTACGGCGAGCACGCGGCTGCCCGAGGGCCGTTACGGTCGCTCCGCCGACGACCGCGCCGACCGCACACTCAAGATCGTCGCCAGTGTGCTCGGGGCTCTGCTGTTGATCCTCGTCGGCTGGTTCGGGTACCACTACGTCGCGCAGAACAAGATCAGCGGCCAGGTGATCACCTTCGAGGCCGGGAAGGACTCGGTCAAGGTCCATCTCGAGGTGCGCAAGGACGCGAACGCCAGCGGTTACTGCACCGTGCGCTCCCAGTCGGCGGACGGCACCGAGGTGGGCCGGGCGGACTTCCGGTTCGGCGGGCACACCACCCGCATCGACAAGGTCGTCACGCTGCGTACGACGTCCGAGGGGTCCACGGCGGAGCTGCTGGGCTGCCACGCCGACTGACGTCACTCTTCTCACGTAGGCGCTGACCTGCATTGACATAATTCTGATGGCTTATGTCCTCCCCCTTCCGCCGCTGAATTGTTAGGCTCGTGGTTTCGCCCACCCGTGAAGGAACATTCTTCTGGGTAGGGCGATGCTTTGTATTTCCCAGTACCGACGAGGAGCACCCTGTGACCCAGACCAGCGAGAACGTCACCTGGCTGACCCAGGAGGCGTACAACAAGCTCAAGGACGAGCTTGAGTACCTTACTGGTCCTGCGCGCACGGAGATCGCCGCCAAGATTGCGGCTGCGCGTGAGGAGGGCGACCTGCGCGAGAACGGCGGGTACCACGCGGCCAAGGAGGAGCAGGGCAAGCAGGAGCTCCGTGTGCGCCAGCTGACCCAGCTCCTTGAGAACGCCCAGGTCGGAGAGGCCCCGGCCTCGGACGACGGTACCGTCGCGCCCGGCATGGTCGTGACGATCGCCTTCGACGGTGACGAGGACGACACGCTGACGTTCCTGCTCGCCTCGCGCGAGTACGCGAGCGCCGACATCGAGACGTACTCGCCGCAGTCTCCGTTGGGCGCCGGCGTGATCGGCCACAAGATCGGCGAGGACGCGCAGTACGAGCTGCCGAACGGCAAGAAGGCTTCGGTGAAGATCCTGAAGGCCGAGCCCTACCAGGGCTGAGCCTCCCCGGCGTCTTCCGCGGGCCCCCGGTGCCTTCAGCACCGGGGGCATCGCCATGCCCGGGGCCGGCTGCCCCGGACCCCTGTCGGGTCAGGCCGTCGCCGAGCGGTACTTCCGCACCGCCAGCGTCCGGAACACCACGATGATCAGAACCGAGTAGATCAGCGACGCCCAGACGGGGTGCTCCATCGGCCACGCATGCGAGGACGAGTGCACCGGCGGGTTGCCGAACAGCGTGCGGCAGGCCTGCACGGTGGCGCTGAACGGGTTCCAGTCGGCGACGTGCCGCAGCCATGGCGTCATGTGGGTGGTGTCCACGAACGCGTTCGAGATGAACGTGACGGGGAACAGCCAGATCAGTCCGCCCGACGTGGCCGCCTCCGGCGTACGCACCGAGAGGCCGATCAGCGCCCCGATCCAGGTGAACGCGTACCCCAGCAGGAGCAGCAGACCGAAGGCGCCGAGCACCTTGCCGATGTTGGTGTCGGCGTTGGACCCCACACGCCAGCCGACCAGGACCGCGACGATCGCGAGGACCAGCAGCGTCAGCGCGGTCTGCACGAGGTCGGCGAGGGTGCGCCCGGTGAGCACCGCGCCCCGCGCCATGGGCAACGAGCGGAAGCGGTCGATGAGCCCCTTGTGCATGTCGTCGGCGATGCCCGCGCCGGCGCCCGCCGTGGCGAACGTGACGGTCTGGGCGAAGATGCCGGCCATCAGGAAGTTGCGGTAGTCGTCGGGGCTGGTGCTGCCGCCGACCCGCATGGAACCGCCGAAGACATAGCTGAACAGCACCACGAACATGATCGGCTGGATCAACCCGAAGATCACCATCTCCGGGATCCGGGTCATGCGGATCAGATTGCGCTTGGCGACGACCAGCGAGTCACGGACGGACTGGCCGAGAGGGTTCGCGGGCGCCGCCGCGGTCACGGTGTCGGTGCCTGCACTCACTTGGCGGTCTCCTTCGTGCGCTTGTGGGCCTTGGGGTTCTCGGCCGCTCCGTTGTCCTCGGGCTTCTCCTCGGCCACATGGCCGGTCAGGGACAGGAAGACGTCGTCCAGGGTGGGACGGCGCAGCCCGATGTCGTCCATCTCGATGCCGCGGGTGTCCAGTTCGCGGATGACCTCGGCGAGGAGCTTGGCACCGCCGGCGACGGGGACGGTGAGCTTGCGGGTGTGCTCCTCGACCGTGGCCTCGCCCTTGCCGAAGCCGCTCAGCACCTCCACCGCGGTCGGGATGTCCTCGCGCTGGTGGACGACCACCTCGACGCGCTCACCGCCCGTGCGCGCCTTGAGCTGGTCGGAGGTGCCGCGGGCGATGACGCGGCCGTGGTCGACGACGCAGATCTCGTGCGCCAGGTGGTCGGCCTCTTCCAGGTACTGCGTGGTCAGCAGCAGGGTCGTGCCGCCGGAGACGAGCTGCTTGATGACCTCCCACAACTGCTGGCGGTTGCGCGGGTCCAGACCGGTCGTCGGCTCGTCCATGAACATCACGGGCGGGCGGACCACCAGCGCGGCGGCGAGGTCGAGACGGCGGCGCATACCGCCGGAGTACGTCTTCGTGGGCCGGTCGGCGGCCTCGGTGAGGTTGAACTGCTCCAGCAGCTCGGTCGCCCGCTGCTTGGCCGCCTTGGACTTCATCTGGTAGAGCTGCCCCACCATCTGAAGGTTCTCGCGGCCGGTGAGATACTCGTCGACCGCGGCGAACTGCCCGGACAGACCCACCGAGCGTCGTACGGCGTCGGGGTGCGCGAGCACATCGATCCCCGCGACGAGCGCCTTGCCGCTGTCGGGGCGCAGCAGGGTCGTCAGGCAGCGGACGGTGGTGGTCTTGCCCGCGCCGTTGGGCCCGAGCAGGCCGAGCACGGTGCCCTCCGGGACGTCGAGGTCGACGCCGTCCAGAGCCCTTACATCGCCGAAGGTTTTCACCAGGCCTTCGGCATAGATGGCGCCTGGCATATGAGTTCTCCACGTCGTTGGGGTTCGGGGAATGGGGGAAGAGCGTACGTTCAGGCGTTCGTTCGCTCGATGTGTTTTTTCCGCCCGCGCAGGCGCGATGGTCCCGCAGCACGGCGGACGCGATGAGGCGACCACACCATAACGCGATGTATCGCGTCTCTCAAACGAATTTTTCCACTCGGCCTCGACAACGGCCGGTACTCAGTCGATGACGGTGTAACCCGCGTCCCGCAGCGCCTGCCAGACCTCGGCGCAGTGCTCCGGGCCCTTCGTCTCCAGGTGCAGCTCGACCTCCGCCTCCGTGAGCCCGAGCCGTGGATCGGTCCGTACGTGACTCACATCGAGGACGTTAGCGTCGAGCACTGACAACACCCCGAGAAGCGTCGCGAGGGCTCCGGGGCGGTCGGTCAGCCGCAGCCGGACGGCCAGGTAGCGGCCCTGCGCGGCCATGCCGTGCCGCAGGATGCGCTGCAGCAGCACCGGGTCCACGTTGCCGCCGGACAGTACCGCCGCCACCGGGCCCTCGAAGGCGCCCGGATCGCTCAGCAGCGCCGCCACCGGACTCGCGCCGGCCGGCTCGACCACCAGCTTGGCCCGCTCCAGGCACAGCAGCACCGCGGCGGACAGCGCGTCCTCGGACACCGTACGGACCTCGTCGACCAGGTCGCGGATGATCCGGAACGGCACCTCACCGGGCCGCCCCACCCTGATCCCGTCGGCCATCGTGGCCGGGTTGTCGACCGACACCGGGCGCCCGGCCGCCAGCGAGGGCGGGTACGCCGCCGCTCCCTCCGCCTGCACGCCCACCACCCGCACATCCGGGCGCAGCGCCTTCACCGCGGTCGCGATACCCGCCGCCAGCCCGCCGCCGCCGATGCCCACGACGATCGTGCGTACCCGCGGCCACTGCTCGAGGACCTCGAGACCGACCGTGCCCTGGCCCGCGATGATGTCGGGGTGATCGAACGGGTGGATGAAGACCGCACCCGTCTCGGCCGCGTACCGCTGCGCCGCGGCCAGGGTCTCGTCCACCACCTGGCCCTGCAGACGTACGTCAGCGCCGTACTCGCAGGTCGCGCTGATCTTCGGCAGTGGGGCACCCTTGGGCATGAAGACCGTGGAGTGCACCCCGAGCAGCGAGGAGGCGAGGGCCACGCCCTGCGCATGGTTGCCCGCGCTCGCGGCGACGACGCCCGCCGCCCGCTCCTCGGGCAGCAGCCCCGCGATCCGCACGTATGCCCCGCGCAGCTTGAACGACCCGGTCCGCTGGAGGTTCTCGCACTTGAACTGCACCGGCGCACCCACCAGCTGGGACAGGTGCCTGCTGCCCTCCATGGCCGTGACGCGGGCGATGCCCGACAGCATCTTCTGGGCGCCCCGTACGTCGTCCAAAGTCACCGCCGGCAAGGAGTCAGCCGTGCTGTAGTTCATGACCACCAGTCTCGCAGTTCACGCCGCTTCGCAGCGGGTGTGACCAAAGCCCTGGACAGGTTTGTGCAGCGCCGGTACGACCTGCGCCGCGGCCGCGTACCCTGTCCCCCAACCCAGCCCCACGCATGAATTGAGCCCCCGGCCATGCCCACAACGCCTGAAATGTCGATGGACATGTCGACCGTCGGTGAACCCGGCCTTCTGGACACCCTGCAGCACGAGGTCGCGGTGTTCGCGCGGCGCGCCGAACAGACGCGGCTCGGCGGGGTCGGGCCGGTGCGCAACTCCATGGACCGCGCCGCGTACCTCCTGCTCAACCGCCTCGACAAAGAGGGCCCGATGGGCGTCAAGGCGCTGGCGGCGAGCATGGGCATCGACTCGTCGACGGTCACCCGGCAGGTGGCCCCGCTCGTCGACACCGGCCTCGTCAAGCGCACCTCCCACCCGGAGGACGGGCGCGCGGTGGTACTCCAGCTCTCCCCGCGCGGACTGGCCCGCCTGGAGGAGGTCCGCTCGTCCCGGCGGCAATTCATGGCCGAACTGACGACCGACTGGACACCGCAGGAGCGCGAGGACTTCTGCACCCTGCTCACCCGGTTCAATGCGGCCCTCTCCGCCCGGCAGGCCACCCAGGGGGTCCCGGGACCGGAGTCCCAGCCGGCCACCTGAGCCCGACGTCCTGAGCGCCACGTCCCGCGCGGGCAGCCCACACCCTGCGCCGCGCGCCGACGTACCGCGCCCGACGTACCGCCTCCCCCGCACCCCGCGGACCCCGCCCTTTGCGTCACCGGCCCGGCACGCGCGCGTTCGAGCGCTCCCCGGCTCTTGACCCGGAGGGCGCGGCCGGTCTGATATGAGACCGGAACCCGTCGTACACGGTCCGGTTCGCCGTACACGCCCAGATCCTGCCGTGCGTGCGCGGCGGCCCGCACGGTGTCGACGAGGTCCGGTCCGCTTCATGATCGCCCGCAGGGGGGAGGCGCGGTGCGAGAACGGCACGCTTCCCATGGCGCCCGCCGGACCCGTGAGTTCGAGGCGTTCGTCGCGGGCGCGGCCGGGCGGCTGCTGCATGCCGCAACCCTGCTCACCGCGGAGAGCCCGGACGACAACCCGCGCGCGCAGCGCCTGCTGACGCTGACCCTCGCCCAGACCTACGCGTCCTGGGACCGGCTGCGCGGGGACGACCCCTACGACCGGGCGCGCCAGTATCTGGCCAGTCGCTTCGCGCGCGGGGCGTGGCACCAGTACGGGGCCTGGTACCGGTACGGGGCCTTCGGCCGGCGCCGGCCGAAGGCCCGGGGCATGCTGGCGGACCTGTCGCCCCAGGAGCGGCTGATCCTCGTCCTGAGGCTGTACGAGGGTGTGGCCGAAGAACAGGCGGGCGCCCTCCTCGGCCTGTCCCCCGAGCGGGTGCGCGCGATCTACGCCCGGGCGATGACCACGCTGCTGCACCCGCCGCCCGGCCCGGCGCCGACGGTGCCGGTGGCGAAGCCGGCGCCCTCGTGACGGGGCCGCGCCGAGAACAGGACGCCTTCCGGGACCCTGCCGGACCCGGTCAAGCGGAGGTGACCGATGAACATGCCCGAGCGTGAGGCGACCGTACGGCGGCTGCTCGAGCGGACGCCGCCGCATGTGCCGCCCGGCCTGTACCCGGAGGTCCTGCGGCGCGGCGGCCGGATGCTGCGCCGCCGCATCGTGGCCCGCCGGCTGATGTGGCTGGTGCTGATCGCCGCCGCCGTCGCCTTCGCGGTCTGGGCCCTGTACACACGCCCCTGGGCGGAGCCGCCGTCCACGACGACTCCACCGATCAGCGACTGGTGAGACCGGCGGCTAGCCGAGGGCCTGCTGCAGGTCCTCCAGGAGGTCGTCGACGTTCTCGATGCCCACGGAGATGCGGACGAGGTCGGCAGGAACCTCCAGGGCCGAGCCGGCGGCCGACGCGTGCGTCATGCGCCCCGGGTGTTCGATCAGCGATTCCACACCGCCCAGGGACTCGCCCAGGGTGAAGACCTTGGCACGGTTGCACACCTCGACGGCCGCCTCCTCGCCACCCTCGACCCGGAAGGACACCATCCCGCCGAACGCCTTCATCTGCTTGGCGGCGATCTCGTGCCCGGGGTGCTCCGGCAGGCCCGGGTACAGAACGCTCGTCACGCGCGCGTGCCGGGTGAGCATGTCGGCGACCTTGGCGGCGTTCTCACTGTGCCGGTCCATGCGGACGGCGAGCGTCTTGGTGCCGCGCAGCACCAGCCACGAGTCGAACGGGCCCGCGACCGCGCCCATCGCGTTCTGGTGGTAGGCCAGCTCCTCGCCCAGCTCGGGGTCGTTCACGATCAGCGCACCGCCGACGACGTCGGAGTGTCCCCCCATGTACTTGGTCAGGGAGTGCACGACGACGTCCGCGCCGAGCGCGAGGGGCTGCTGCAGGTAGGGCGTCGCGAAGGTGTTGTCGACGACGAGCCTCGCGCCCGCGTCACGGGCGATCTGGGCGACGGCGGCGATGTCGGTGATGCCGAGCAGCGGGTTGGAGGGGGTCTCCACCCAGACGGCCTTGGTCCGCGGGGTCAGCGCGGCTCGTACGGCCGACGGATCGCTGGTGTCGGCGACCGACCACTCCACACCCCACCGCGAGACGACCTTGGCGAAGAGGCGGAACGTACCACCGTACGCGTCGTTCGGGATGACAACGTGGTCGCCGGGGCTGAGCAGCGTACGCAACAGGCAGTCCTCGGCCGCCAGTCCGGACGCGAACGCGAGGCCGCGGCGGCCGCCCTCCAGGGCGGCGAGGTTCTCCTCCAGGGCAGTTCTGGTGGGGTTCGCACTGCGGCTGTACTCGTAGCCGCCGCGCAGGCCGCCGACGCCGTCCTGCTTATACGTCGAGACCTGGTAGATCGGCGGGACGACCGCCCCGGTGAGGGGGTCGGCGGTGTTCCCCGCGTGAATCGCGAGGGTCTCGAAATGCTGACTGATGTGCCTGTCGCTCATGAGGACCGAGGGTAGTGCGCCCGGGACGAGGATGACGGCGAAGACCCGACGGCGCCGGGGTGAGCACGGAGTGTCCGGTGCGCGAGCGGGAGCGTCGCGAGGGGTCGACGGAGTCGACGGACGAGGGGATCGGTCGACGGGCGGGAGCGGTCGGCGAGTGGGAGGGAGCGGTCAGCAGGTCGGCGGGAGCGGCGACCGCGGCGGCGGAAGGCGGCCGGCAGCCCGGCCGGACGCCTCGCCGCAATACGCCGCCGGGTTTTCCACAGGCCCGGCGACCAGGTTGGCCAACTGCCGGACCCGTCTGGTTCGCTTGAGACATGGTGATTCTTTGGGTCCTGATGGCGCTGGCCATGATCAGCCTGGTCCTGCTGCCCGTCCTCATGCGCAGGCGCGCGGGTATCCAGCAGGTCGCGCCGGGCGACCCGGACGCCGCGGATCCGGCGAACTATGGCTTCGTCCGCCAGGAGGAGCTGGACATCCGCATGCCCGGCCCCGACCAGGACCTGCTGGATGTCCTGGACGTCGTGCAGCGCACGCAGGACTACCGCGCGGCGTCCCAGCTCCTGGCCGGCACGGAGAAAGAGGGCGAGACACGCTGGCAGCGCGTCCAGGCCTTCGCGGGCGCCGCGTCCCTCGAGTTGCAGCAGCGGCCCGGCGGCGTGAGCGAGATGCCGGGCGGGCAGTGGCTGCGGGTATGGCGGGCCGAGGCCCCCAAGGACGCGGGCGGCGCGGCCGTGCAGGCGGAGTTCCTGGTGCAGCAGGCATGGCGCACGTCGACTCCGGGGACGGACGAGTTCCGGATCATCATGGAGGAGGCGAAGTCGGCGTGCGCGGAGGCGGCGCTGCTTGCCCCCGGTGACCCGATCCCGTACATCATCGAGCTCTCGGTGGCCCGCGGACTCGCGTATCCGCAGCCGGAGTTCGAGCAGCTGTGGCTGAAGATCCTGGACCGCTCCCCCGCCCACATGGGCGCGCACCTGGCGGCGCTGCACTACTGGTGCGAGAAGTGGCACGGCTCGCGGCAGGTGGCGTACGCGTTCGCGGAGGCGGCCGCGGCCCGCGCCCCGCAGGGCTCGCTCCTCGCCGCGATGCCCCTCTTCGCGGTCTTCGAGCACCTCCCCGAGGTGAACCTGGTCCGCAGCTTCTATCAGAGCGAGGTCGTGACGAAGGCGATCCACGGCGCCCTCTACGCGGTGCAGTCGGCCCGCTCCGACGACCCGATGCTGGCGCACGTCCGCCACCTCCTGGTCTTCTTCCTGGTCCGCAGCGAGCGCTGGTCGGAGGCCATGGCCCAGCTGGTCCACGTCGACGGCCATGTCGGCGCACTGCCCTGGACCCTGACCTCCGACCCGGCCGCGGACTACGCGGTCTTCCGCGCACTGGCGGTGGCGGGCTACGAGGCGAACGGAGGAAGCCCGGCGACGCTGCCACGCTGAGCGAAAGGCGAAGGAGCGGCCAGGGGGTGGGCGACTTCTCCGCCCCGGAGGGGCCCGGAATTCCCGTGGCGACGGGCACGTTGTCACAGACGCATCCCACCCCGGCCGTGACCCCGTGGAGACCGCATGTTCCTGTACAGCCGCGTGCCCCAGCTGCCGACCCCGGAACAAGCCCTGCGCGGTCGCTCCACCCCGCCCTTCACGATCCCCGAACGGCACACGGTCCTCGGCACCCCGCTCCTCGGCCCCTACCCGGAAGGCCTGGAGATCGCCGACTTCGGTCTGGGCTGCTTCTGGGGCGCCGAGCGCAAGTTCTGGCAGCTCCCGGCAGGCGTCCACACCACGCTCGTCGGATACCAGGGCGGCTACACCGAGAACCCCATGTACGAAGAGGTCTGCTCGGGCCTGACGGGCCACACGGAGGTGGTCCGCGTCGTCTACGACCCGAAGCAGATCTCGTACGAGCGCCTCCTCCAGGTCTTCTGGGAGTCCCACAACCCCACGCAGGGCTTCCGCCAGGGAAACGACGTCGGCACGCAGTACCGCTCGGCGATCCACACCCACTCCGCCGCCCAGGCAGCCACGGCCAAGGCGTCCCGCGAGGCCTACCAGAAGGTCCTCACGGCCTCCGGCTACGGCACCATCACCACGGAACTGCTCCCCGCGGAGGGCCGCGAGTTCTACCCGGCGGAGGGGTACCACCAGCAGTACTTGACCAAGAACCCGGCGGGCTACTGCGGGTTGGGCGGGACGGGGGTGTCCTGCCCGATCGGCGTGGCGAAGGCCGAAGGCTGACATCGCCGGGTGGGTTCGGAACGTAGGCGCAGAGAGTGGTTGGCACCGCACCCGCCCTCTCATGGAGCAGAGCGTGAGACAGGTCAGGGCGGCTCTTCGTTCATCCACATGGCTCTCCAGCGGTCGGCGGGTCACGGGCGGAGTGCTTACGGGCTGCCCCGCGATTGATCACGGGGCGTGTTGGCCTGGGGAGTTGGCTGGTGGGTGATTCAGCAGGCGGCTGTGCGGACGGGCACCAGTTCG
>NZ_JBEYXD010000019.1:0-73983 GCF_040644975.1 Streptomyces sp. NPDC046900
GCGCGGACCTGCGGGCCCATACGGGCGGGCCGCTCGCCGACGACATGGCGTTGATCGTGCTGCAGCGCGAGGGGGCGCGCGTCCCGGCCCGGATCCCCGAGAACCGGTGGGTTTCGTGACGAAGGCGCGGCCCGCCTGAGGAACGGGGGGCGACGGCGCCGCGCGCCCCCGGGCCCGCCGGGCTGTTCCCTGCCGGGCCCGGCGAGGCACGGGTGCGGGCCCTGGGCCGGTGCGGGGTGTGCGGCTCAGTCGCGTTCGCGCTCGTAGGCGGCGAGGAGGAAGAGCCAGATCTCGCTGACCGTCGGGAAACAGGCGATCGCGTGCCTCAGACGCTTGAGCGGGACCTCGCCCGCGACCGCGACGGTGGCCGAGTGCAGCAGCTCACTGACCCCCGGGCCGACGAAGGTGACCCCGAGCAGGACGTCACGGTCGAGGTCGACCACCATCCGGGCGTGGCCCTGGTAGCCGTCGGCATACAGGTTGGCACCCTTGGCCGCGTTGAAGTCGAGGTCCACGGTCTGGATGCGGTGACCGGCCGCGGCCGCCTGCTCGGCGCTCAGGCCCACCGCGGCCGCCTCGGGATCGGTGAAGAAGACCTGGGGCACGGCGTGCTGGTCGGCGGTGGTGGCGTGGTCGCCCCAGGGGCCGTCGTCCAGCGGGCGGCCTGCGGCTCGGACCCCGATCGCGTCCCCGGCGGTCCTGCCCTGGTACTTGCCCTGGTGGGTGAGCAGCGCCCGGTGATTGACGTCACCCAGTGCGTACAGCCATGCGCCGTCGACTCCGCGGACCAGGCAGGTGGTGTCCACGTCGAGCCAGGAGCCGGGGGTGAGGCCGACCGTGTCGAGGCCGATGTCGTCGGTGGCGGGGGCACGGCCGGTGGCGAACATGATCTCGTCCGCCTCCACCTCACTGCCGTCGTCCAAGGTGAGGGTGACGGGACCGTCGGGGTCCGGACGGCGCAGCGCGGTGGGCTGGGCGCCGATGCGCACCTCCACACCCGCCTCGCCGAGACCGCGCGCCACCAGCTCCCCCGCGAAGGGCTCCATACGGGGCAGGAGACGGCGTCGGGCCACGAGAGTGACCTGGGAGCCCAGACCCTGCCAGAGAGTGGCCATCTCCACACCGACCCCGCCGCCACCGACGATCACGAGCCGCCCGGGCACCGTACTGGAGTCGGTCCCCTGCCGGTTCGTCCACGGCCGGGCCTCGTCCATACCCGGGATGTCGGGCAGGACCGGCCGGCTGCCGGTGGCGACGGCGACCGCGTGCCGGGCCGTGAGGGCGTGGCGTGCGCCGTCGTCCCTGGTGACCGTGACACGGCGGGGACCGTCGAGCCGGCCCTGGCCGCGGAAGAGGTCGGCACCCATGGACTTGACCGCCTCCGCCTGACCCGTGTCGTCCCAGTCGGTGACGTAGCGATTGCGGCGGGCGAAGACCCCCTGCGCGTCGATCCGGCCGTCGACGGCCTGCCGGGCACCGTCCACGCGGCGGGCGTCGGCGACCGCGATGACGGGCCTGAGCAGCGCCTTGCTCGGCACGCAGGCCCAGTAGGAGCACTCGCCGCCGACGAGCTCACGCTCCACGACCGCTACGGTCAGGCCTGCGGCAATAGCGCTGGCGGTGACGTTCTGGCCTACGGGACCAGCGCCCAGCACCACCACGTCGTAAGTGGTCTCCTCCGATGTTCCGTGTGCTTCGCTCATGTCTCCCTCGCAACCTGATCCGGGACCGGTCGTCGGCTCATCGCCGGAGCGCGGGACGGCGTCGGGAAGCGGGTCCATGCGGCGCCCCCCGGTCATGTAACCGCGCGCTCTTCCCCGGCCGCCACGACTGCCCCGTTCGCCTCACGAAGAGTCGCCATAAGTGCCACCTTCGGCCGTACGCACGCCGTACGCACCTTGTACCGGCGCCGGGTCGCGGGGGCATCGGTCCCGCGGGGGCGCCGGAAGGCTCGGCTCGGCTGCCGCCCGCGTCCGCATCGGGCTACTGAGGTCCCTGCGGGATCAGGCCCCCGTCGCCTCGCGGGCGATCTGCTCGAACTGCGCGCCCATCGCCTCGGCGAGCGCCTTGGCGGCGGTGAGCGGGCGGACCATGACCTGGAAGTCGTCGATCTTGCCGTCCTCGTCGAAGTGCAGGAAGTCGCAGCCGTTGACCTCCAGGCCGTCGACCTTCGCCCGGAACACCAGCGCCTGGTCGCGTCCGTCCGCGCTCACGATCTCGCGCACGTAGTGGAAGTCCTCGAAGACCCGTATGACCCCGCGGAGGATCGCCGCCGTCATCGGCCTGCCCGGGTACGGCTTGTACGCGACCGGACTCGTGAACACGACGGATTCGGACAGCATCCCCTCGATCGCGTTGTGGTCACCGGACTCGACGGCCTTGCGGAACTCACTCATCTGGGCCCCTCCTGCTCCTCGACTTGTTCTTCGGCGGCAACTCCGGCCGGTCGAACTGCTGTTGTCATCGACCGGCACCGGGCGAGCGGGGCTGCGCACGTTCATGCCACCGACCACCCGGCCCACCGTGATCCACGACGCGCTCCTGGTCAAGGTCCAAGCTCCTGGCGAGACCCCCTGCCGCCCAGGCACCGTCGCCCGGCCGGAAGGGACGTCTCCGCGAGAGACCGAACCGGGCCCGGCACCGGGGTCCGCAGCAGGAAGCCGTTCCGCTATGTTGTTACCGCGTCGTAGATCACGCCTCAACCAGGCGCGTCGGCACGTCCGTTCCCGTCTTCGGCTCCCCAACCCGAGTGGAGTTCACGTGGCCGCACCTCATGTCATGATCATGGCTTGTTTGTCCTCATGCGGCCGCCACTCCCGTACCGCGCCTCTCGCCGAGGCGACTCGCGGATTCGGTCCGGCAACGGACTGAGCGTCACCGGCCGGTGGACGCACCGGCCTTCCCCCTTCGCATCCTCTCGAAATGCCCTGCGGCGTGAGCGGTGAGAAGCCGTCCGACTCTCCGTCCGTCCGCGATCCGCTCTCCGAAAGTCCGCTCCGTGACCATCTCCCTGCCCGAGAGCAAACCGGCCGGTCGGCATGCCGCCGTTCCCGCCGGCGGCCTTTTCCGGCGTGTCTACGCACCGCGCACCTGCGACGCGCTCGCCTTCTCCATGTCGACCTACGCCATGCCGCTGCTGGTGCTGGCGACCACGGGATCCTCATCCCTGACAGGCCTGGCCTTCGCGTTGGAGTGGATACCCCGGGTGGCCGCGTTCAGCCTGGCCGGAGCCCTCGTGGACCGCTGCGGCGCGGCGATCGTGTGCTTTCTCGCCTCGCTGGCACGGGCCTTGCTGGTGGCTGCCGCGGCGGTGGCACTGGTCGCGCTTCCGCGGGGCACGACCGAGACCATCACCGTCATGGCGCTGGCAGCCGTGACCGGAACGCTCACCCAGTTCAGCTTCGTCGCGAACGAGGCCGTCGGCGCCATCGTCAGCCGACGGGCCGAAGGCCAGCCCCACAAGGTGCAGTCGGTGCTCATCGGCATCGATCAGACGGCCACTCTCGTCGGACCGGCACTCGGCGGTTTCCTGCTCCTGTCCGGGCCGACCCGGATGCTCGCGTGCCTGAGTGTGCTGTCCTTCCTGTCGGCCGGACTGGCGCTGCAGACCCCGCCCACACCACTGCGCGGCGCGAGCGGGGACGAGGGGCGCCCGGGCGGAGGCATGCGGGAAGGCTGGGAGACACTGCGCTCACTGCCGGCCCTGCGACTGCTCGTGGCCGGGCTGGCCTGCTCCAACCTGGCGCTCGGACTACTGCAGTCGGCGAGCCCCATCATCGTGGTGCACGGTTTCGGCCGCTCCCCCGCCGCCGTCGGCACCCTCTGGTCGGCTGCCGCCGCCTCCACGCTCCTCGCGGTCGCCTGCTGCCGTTTCGCTCTCGACCGGCTCGGCCTGTGGGGAGTCGGCGTCATCAGCTCCACCGTCGCGGCCACCGCCTGTCTCGCTCTCCCCCAGGCTCCCTCCTATCTCGGCTACACGGCCCTCGTGGCGCTCTTCATGGCCGGTGACGGGGGGCTCACCGTCGTTCTGCGCACCCTGCGTTCGCTGATGATTCCGCCCGCGGCGTTCGGCACCACGCTGTCCTTGACGATCCTGCTCCTGCTGTTGCCCTTCCCCCTGGCAGGGATCGTCATCGCCCTCAGCCCGCCGTCGTACCTGGCCGACGTCCTGGGTGGGTGCGCCGTGCTTCAGGCCCTGGCCCTGTTCGTCACCTTCGTGCGTCTGCGCACCGACCCGGTGCTGCGCGCGAGGAGGGATCCGGCTCCGGCCTCCGCCTGAGCCGATGGCGCGGTTCCGTCCTCGCGGGCCGCGAAGGACGGCGCGGATGAGGCCCGTAGCCATAGCCGCGCGCCGGAGGCGGCACGATCCGGGCGGAGTACCGCAAGGGCCGCCCGCACAGCGCCGGCGTCATCGTGACCCGGCGCCGCCGGCGTCACGCCGCGGCGCCCCGGTCAGTCCCACCGGATTGCCGGACGGAATCACTCCGGAGGCCAGCACCTTCCGGGCCAACGGGGTGAGCAACTCGGCGAGTCGCACGGTGGCATCGCGTCCCACGGCCCGCCATGGACCTTCGGCCGCGGCATCGGTCTCCGCCTCGATCGCATCGCGCTCGGCCGCTCCCCGAGGGGTCAGCCGACCGACGTCGTCGATCCATCCGCGCGCCCACAGGTCCGCTTCGGCGCCTTGCCAGGTCGCCGCGTCCCACTTCCGGCCTTCGCGCAGCATCGCACCGTCCGACTCCCCCGAGGCGGCCTTGAGCACCATCGCCTGGACCGGGCCGACGCGCCGGCTCACCAGCACGGCCACATGTCCGTCACCCCGGTGTTCGCGCAGTGTGGTCGCCGCCTGCCAGAGCCGCACATGCGGCAGCTCCGGGCGGTTGAGAGCCTGGTTGGCCCCGCCGAGCACCCGTCCCGCGGTGTCGGCCGCCGCGGCCGCGTCCCAGGCCAGGTCCGCCGCTTCCGCCATCCGCGCGCTGCGCACGACGTCCTCCCCGAACAGCCGACGCATGCTCAGATCCACCGCACGCTCTCTGGCGGCGAGCATGTCCGACGGAGTCGCGTAGCGCCAGGCGTCCGGCAGCGCCCGCGTCACCCGGTCGGGGTGGAACACATAGAAACCGCTGACGACCACAGACGCGTGGACCACTCCCAGCGGGGCGGCGCGCATCGCGACGTACCCCATCCAGAAGCCGCGCATTCCCGCCCGGTCGGCCTCCTGCCGCGCCTCCGGTGTGAAGTAGACGAGGTCGTGCACGGGTTCGGCGAGCTCCCACATCGACCGGGCGGAGACATCGCTCGCCGCGCGCCCATGTCCGTCTCCCCGCAGCAGACCCTTCATGACAGCTGTCATAGCACGCTCGCACGTCAGCTGTCCCGGCTTGGCGCGAGCCGACCGGTCGGGGGCGTTCGGTCCGCCCACGTGTGGAGCACCACGATGGGGGCGGCGTGTGACCTCCCCAGGGACACGCCGCCCCGCACCTGCCCTCGCGGCGGTGCGTGTACCCGCCGCGGGCCGGTTCATTCCCTGCGCCGGCCGGGAAGTTCCCGGACTGGCCAGGCTGCGCGGTCCGCGTCCCACCGCGGGCATGCGTAGGCCATGAGGGCGGTCGTTTCCGTGGCCCGGCTCGTCAGCACGGCTTGGGGGTGAACAGGGCTAAGGTGCCGATGAGCCGCGTATGTCGGGGCAGGAGGAGAGCGGCCGGGAACCAGGACGGCGGGCGTTGCGCGTCATGAGTCCTGAGAGTCCGGCCGGACGGCCGACGACGGGAAGACCGAGGTGTAAAGGGTGGACGTCTCACTCGAGTCGGGGAGCCTCCGCGCCGCGCAGTCGTACGGCGCGCCGCGCCTGGAGGTACACCCGTTGCCGGAGCGTCCCGGCGTACGGGTGATCGGCGAAGTCGGCCTCGACACCCGCACGGCCTGGCGGGATTCGCTCGGCCGGCTGGCGCGGCGCGATGAGGCCCTCCTCCATGTGGAGCTGTCCGAGGTGACGTTCATCGACGTAGCGGGAGTTACGGACCTTGCGGTGCTCGCCCAGTCCCTGGCCGAGGGGCAGCGGCTCATGCTGTACGGGCCGCCGCCGCAAGTGGCGCGCGTGCTGTCGGTCTTCTGGCCGGAGCTGGGCGGTATCGAGGTGACACCATGACCGAACTTGTCGCCGCGCGTGGGACATTCGTGCATCCGGCGCTGTTCTACCGCGGCGAGAAGCAGTTCCTGGCCGCTACGGTTCCGTTCGTTCTGGAAGGTCTGGAGGCAGCCGAGCCGGTGGCCGTGGCGGCCCCGCCGGATCGTCTGGAACTCCTGGAGGATCGTTTGGGCGGGCGTGCCGCCGAGGTGCGCTTCGTGGACATGACCCGGGCGGGCCGCAACCCCGGGTGGATCATCCCGGGGGTGCTGCGCAAGTTCGCCGACGCCCATGGCGAGGGCCGGGTACGCATCGTCGGTGAGCCGATCTGGCCGGGCCGCAGCAGCCTCGAGTACCCCGCGTGTGTGCAGCACGAGGCCCTGATCAACGCGGCCTTCGCCGGGCGTGACATCACGATCCTGTGCCCGTACGACGCCGAGGGGCTCGACCGGCGGGTCCTCGACGACGCACGGGCCACCCACCCGCTGGTGATCGACGAGAACAGTGAGACGGCGTCTGCCGCCTACAGCCCCGAGACCGTTGTCGACCACTACAATCAGGCGCTGCCCGTGCCGCCGGGAGCTGGTGTGTTCGTCTTCGGCAGCAGCGGTCAGCTCTCCGTGGTGCGCGAATTCGCCGTGCGGTACGCCCGGGAAATGGGGCTCGCCGACGCGCGCCTGAACGACCTGGCGCTGGCGGTGGCCGAGTTGACCACCAACAGCGTCCTCCACGGTGCCGGTGGCGGAACGCTGCGGATCTGGACGGAGGGCGACCAGATCGTCTGCGAGGTGCACGACGCCGGACGGCTGATCGACCCCCTGGCCGGGCGACGCCCCCAGCCGCCGACCGAGCCCGGTGGGCGAGGACTGCTGCTGGTGAACCACCTCGCGGACCTCGTCCGGATCCACTCCGGTGAACCGGGCACCACCATTCGCTTCTATCTCGGCCGTTGACCGCCCGTCGCTGCCAGAGGGCTGCCCCGGGCGCGTATCGGGGTCCGTGAGCCCTGCGAACGACGTCCCATCGCGGCCGCCGTGCGCACTCGGGGCCGCCGAGCGGGCGGTCGCGGCGTCGTACTCACGACATGCCGAACCATGGGGGTCGTCCTACGCTGGCCTTACCTGCCGGCGGCAACCGGTCGCGCCGTCGGCCGGGCGTCCTGACCGGTTCGAGACCTCCAGGCGCGATCATGGCCGACAAGCCACTGGTTCGTCCGACCGGGGCGGCCGCAGGCGTGGGCGCGGCCGGACGTGGCGCGGATCGCCGGAGCGACCGCGCGATGTTTCGGCGCCCCGCATCGAGCCATCGCCCTCACCAGGAGCGGGCATAAGTCCCGCTTTTTGGCCACGCATGGCGCCTGACCAGCGCTCCGGTGCTGCGGCGCACCCGGAAGGGCTCGATCGCGGGACAACACCCCGGCGCCTATGGCGGCTCTCGGAATCACCTATGGCGAAGACGGAATCCCGCACGTCAGCGCGCGCTTTCGACCCGTGTCAGCTCGCGAACGAGGTGACGGGACAGCGGACGCGGCACGGTCGTGCTCGCTGACCCTGGAGATTCGATACGAAGGATGGACCTCATGGGTTCTCTTGCTCTGACCGGACGCGTGGCGCTGGTGACCGGTGCGACCAGCGGGATCGGTGCCGCCACCGCGACCCTGCTCGCCGAGCGCGGCGCACACGTACTGGTCGCGGGCCGGGACCGCGCCCGCGGCGAGTCCGTGGTCGGCACCATCCGGGACCGGGGCGGGCGGGCGGACTTCGTCGCCGCCGATCTGCGCACCGCTCAGGGGGCGCGGGACTTGGCCCGGGAGGCCGTCGCACTGGGCGGCGGCCGGGTGGACGTCCTGATCAACAACGCGGGCATCTTCCCGTTCGGCCCGACGGACCAGACGCCGGAGGGCGATGTGGACGCCGTCTACGATCTGAACGTGAAGGCTCCCTTCCACCTGGTGGCGGCCCTGGCCCCGGCGATGGCCGAACGCGGGGAGGGGGCGGTCGTGAACGTGAGCACCATGGTCGCCGAGTACGGGGTGGCCGGCATGGCGCTCTACTCGTCCAGCAAGGCGGCGGTGAACCTGCTCACCAAGGCGTGGGCCGCCGAGTACGGTCCGCGCGGGGTGCGGATCAATGCCGTGGAGCCCGGCCCGACGCGTACCGAGGGCACGGCCGGCATGGGTGAGGACCTCGACGCCCTCGCGGCACAGGCCCCGGCCGGCCGCCCGGCCGCGCCTGAGGAGGTCGCCGAGGCGATCGCCTATCTGGCCGGCGACGCGGCGAGCTTCGTGCACGGGGCGGTACTGCCCGTGGACGGCGGTCGTACGGCCGTCTGACGAGCCCGGGGATGCCGGGCGGCGGCCGTGGGGCCAGGGAAGGGCACCACGGCCGCCGCCCGGCCCGCCGCGGAGCCGGACGGGACCACGGGCGAGACCCGTCAGAAGTAGTGGACGTCGCTGAGGTCGATGCCGACCATCAGGTGATCGCGGAGCGGACGCCCGTCGGGTCCCCGGCGGTACGCGCGGCGCTTGGTGGGCAACCTGATCCCGTCCGCTTCCGCGATGTCGTACATGTAATGGGCGGCCGCGAAACCGCCCGCGATGTCGACGTGGTAGTCGTGACGCCTGACCAGGAAGTCGTCACCGAAGTAGAAGTCCTGTTCCCTGCTGTGGCTCTCGATCCCGTCCGGGAAGGAGACCCGCAGACCACGCCATGTCTCCGTCGGGGACTCGGCCCACGGCTCCTTCTCGTGAACTGCCATCCCGGGCATGAGCATGAAGAACGGAGTCGTCAGATACGTCCACAGGGCATACCCGTTGAAGTAGGCCCGGTCCAGCGGATCCCACGGAGTCTCGAACGTATGCCCAGCGAACCCCTTCCGGTGCTCGAAGCGTTCGGCCACGACGGATCCGTCGGCGCGCTCGATCGCGGTGCGGCCGGGGGTGAAGTCGCTGCGCTGATCGGGGCCGCCGAAGGGACGCACCGATGCGTGCTCCTCGTGCAGGCTCACGGTCATCTGCCGGGGCTGCGGGTCCTGGGGCATCCCCTTGGCCCTGAAGAGTTCCCCTTCGCTGACGATCGTCGCGGTGCAGGTCGACAGTCGCCGCCACCGGTCGACGCCGCCATGGGCTTCCAGGACTGCAGACAGCAGGTCGCTCATTCTCTCCTCCTCGGTCCACGGACCGGGGCGATCCGGGGACCGGCCGGAACCGCGTCGTGGCACCGGGTCCGGTCCGAAGTCGTCTCCACGGAAGTCTGGCGCACCCCCGCAGCCAGGCGTCCCGCGGCACTCGCCGTTGCTCGGCCCATTGCGCCGACCGGGTGCACGGCGGGTCCGCGCCGGTCACCGGCTGCTCCGGTCAGCCGGACACCTCGGGGTCCGTGGGGCTGCCCGGCCGCACGCGGCCGGGCGCCTGGCCGCAGAGCGAGGGCGTCACCGGCGGCCCGGACACGGCTCCGGCTTACGAACCGTCGTCCGTCTCCCGCACCAGCTCGATGGCCCTGGCCAGGGTGTCGAGCCGGGCCTGCAGCGACTCCCCCGCCGGGTAGAGGCGGACGGTGTCCACGCCTGCCTCACGCCACACCCTCAACCGCTGCCGCACCATGGCTTCGGTGCCGATCAGCGTCGTGCCCAGGACCATCTCGTCCGTCACCAGGCCGGCGGCACCGTCCCGGTCGCCGGACTGCCACCGCTCCCGCACCTCGGCGGCGGTCTCGGCCCAACCCTGGCGGCTGTAGGCGTTGTTGTAGAAGTTGGTGGACGCGGAGCCCATGCCTCCCAGGCTGAAGGCCAGTTCCTTCTTGCGTCTCGCGGTCATCGCCCCGAGCGCCTCCTCGTCGGGCGCGAACGCGACCTCCGCCCCCTGGCAGATGTCCAGTTCCGCACGCGTACGGCCGCTGCGGGCAAGGCCGTTGTCGAGATGGGCGAAGTAGGCACCGGCCGCACCCTCGGGCACGAAGCTCGTTCCCAGCCAGCCGTCGGCGACCTCCCCGGTCAGCTCCAGCATGGCCGGTGACAGCGCGGCCAGATAGACGGGGATCCGGTGCTCGGCGCGCATCGACAGGCGCATCGGGACCGCCTCGCCGCCCGGCAGCGGAATACGGAACTCGGCCCCGGAGTAGGAGAGTTTCCCCCCGTCGAGGACCCGGCGCACGATCTCCACGGTCTCGCGCATACGCCTCAGAGGCCGGGCGAACGGAACCCCGTGCAGGCCCTCGATCACCTGGGGGCCGGAGGCGCCGAGTCCGAGCAGGAACCGTCCGCCGGACAGATTCGACAATGTGATGGCGGTCTGTGCCACGGCTGTCGGAGTGCGCGTCCCCACCTGCATGATGCCGGATCCCAGCAGCATCCGGTCGGTGCGCGCCGCGTAGTAGCCGAGTGCCGAGGGACCGTCGGACCCCCATGCCTCGGCGACCCAGCACACGTCCAGGCCGAGTTTCTCGGCCTCCACGACGAAGTCGGTCTGCTCCGACCAGCGTTCACCGCCGGACGCCTCGATGGTGGTGGCGGTGCGCATCACTTCTCCGCCCGCTTCTTGATCTGCTCCAGGGTGGCGGTGATGTTCCGCTCGAACTCGCGCAGCCGCACGAACACGATCTTCTGCTCCTTCTCCGGCATCCGGTCGATCGCGAGGGACAGACCGGAACGGCCCGGGCCCAGCTGCATCCATTCGGACAGCTCGGTGCCGCCGTCCTTGGGCCGGAGCCGGAAGCGCCAGACCGCTGAGGGGTTGGCCGGGTCCTCCACGGCCCAGGCGAGCGACAGCCCGGGTTCGCACTCGATGACGTGCGAGGTGGTCTGCCACTCCCCCAGCGCCTCGTGCTTGCTGCGCCCGACGAATCTGGCGCCCACGGCCGGCCCTGCCGCCCCGTCGAGCCACTCGACCGACTGGAGCTCCGCACTCATGGTCGGCATCAGCTCGATATCGCTGACCAGCGACCAGACCCGCGCCGGCGGGGCATCGATCCAGGTCCGCACCTCGAGCGTGGGTGTGTCCGCGTAACGTGCGCCCGTCCACTCCAAATCGGCCGGCCTCCTCGCCATCGAGCAGTTGACCTCAAGGGTTGCTTCACAAGACTTACCCTGTCAAGGACCGTGGGCGGCGGGTCCGTCAGGCGGCACCGAACCGGCGGCGCACATCCGCCCGCCGCTTGAGCCGTTCCGGATACCCGGGCCCCATGCGCATCGACGTGTCCTCGGCCTCCAGCGGCTTCCGGCACACCGCGCAGACCACCTCGGCCCCGGTGTCGTGGCCGCACGTGTCGTGGTGGAACACCACGGGGACGCCTTCCTCCCCTGCCAGCCATCGATCGCCCCAGCGGGACATGGCGGCGAGGACGCCGAACAAGTCCCGCCCCTTCTGCGTCAGTACGTACTCGTGACGCCGCGGCTCGCTCTGGTAGAGCCGCTTCTCCAGGACACCCTCGTCCACGAGGTGACGCAACCGGTCGGTCAAGGTGTTGCGTGCGATGCCCAGCCCCTGCTGGAACTCGTCGAAGCGGCTGACCCCGTAGAACGCCTCACGCAGCACCAGCGGCGTCCAGCAGTCACCCAGGAGGTCCATGGTCCGCGCGATCGAGCACGGCCAGTTCTCGAAAGACGTCCGTTTCATGCACGCACCCTAGCGAGTCTCACCAATAAACCCAGCTGATGATCAGGGCGGTCATCGGCGATTGCCCGCGTCACCCGAGGTTCCGCGGGGCGAGGCACTCCAGTTCGGGGGCGGCGCAAACGCCGCCGGTGGAGTGACGGCCGTCCGGGTGACGTCCGCACGGAGTACGGCAGGTCCGTGCACCGCCGGTTCCCGAAGAAGTCCGGTCAGAGACAGGACGCTTCGCGAGCGGCACGTCCAGTGACCCTTCTCAACACGGCCGCGCGGCGGTGGGCGGTCATGACAGCCCGGGTCGAACGAGCCGTGTTAAGGCAGGAGCATGAGACAGTCCCGAATCGCCGTCCGTGTGTCCTCGCTCCTCCTCGCCGCCGCCTGGACCTTCACCGGGGCCGCCACAGCACAAGCGGTCCCGCAGTCGGTGTCCAGGGGTTACGTGGCCCTCGGCGACTCCTACTCCGCCGGGATCGGAGCGGGCGGCTACCTCGCCTCGAGCGGCGACTGCCTGCGCAGCAGCCGGGCCTATCCCGCCCAGTGGGCCGCGGCCCATTCAGTGCCGTCGTTCAGCTTCGCCGCGTGCAACGGCGCCCGGACGAGCGATGTGCTGGCCCGCCAGCTCGGTGCCCTCAGCCGCCGCACCGGCCTGGTCAGCATCACGGTCGGCGGCAGCGACTCGGGCTTCGCCAAGGTCATGACGACCTGCGTGCTGCGCGGCACCACCGCATGTGTGACCGCCGCCGCCGAGGCACGCAGATACATGGACGCCGATCTCCCGGGCGACCTGGACCGTCTCTACCGGGCCATCAGGAGCAAGGCCCCCGCCGCCCACGTCGTGGTGCTCGGCTATCCGCATCTGTACCGGCTCAGCGGGATGTGTGCGATCGGTCTCTCCGACACCGCGCGCTCCGCCCTCAACAACGCCGTCGACCACCTCGACACAGTGACCGCCAAGCGCGCCGCCGATCACGGGTTCACCTTCGCCGACGTCCGCCGCGCCTTCACCGGGCACGAGATCTGCTCGGCCAACCCCTGGCTGCGCAGCGTGAACCTGCTCGCGGTCACGGAGTCGTACCACCCCACGGACGTCGGGCAGTCCCGCGGTTACCTTCCCGTGTTCGCCGGCTCCGTCTGAGGTCCGTCCCGAGCACGGCGGAGGCCTCCGCCGGCGACCTGACGCGACGGTGCCTTCACCGCTGCCGGTCATACCTGGTGACCGTCCGATCCCCGCCACGCCCGCCCGGCCCCCGCAACACCGCGGAGGCCGGGCCGAGTCACTTTCGTCCTGAGGTGTGTCCCCCTCCTCCAGGCCGCCACGACCCCCTCGTGGGGACGCGGCTCGCCGGCCGTCCGTCGCCTCATGGCCCTCGACCGCACAGGTCGCGTGCCCGCCGCGCTGTCAGGCGCTTCGACGTGCGCTGCCCGGGGCCAGGGCCGGACGGCGGTCGTCGACCTGGCGAAGTTCGGCCAGCAACTCGGTCTGGCCGGTCGGCAGTTCCGTCAGGATCCGGCGAGCCGCGCGCAGGAGCTCCGCGACATCGCCGCCCGCGAGCGCGTAACTCACGGTGGAGCCGTCCCGAACGGACACCACGATCCCCGAACGACGCAGTACCGCCAGTTGCTGCGAGAGGCTGGACGGTTCGATCTCGATCTCGCAGAGCAGGTCGCGTACGGGGACGGGGCCGTTCTGCAAGAGTTCCAGGACCCGGATCCGCACGGGGTGCCCGAGCATGCGGAAGAACTCGGCCTTGGCCTGGTAGAGGGGGACCTGCATGGTGAATCGCTCGCTCCCTGCCGCGTTCGGTGGGCGGTGTACCGGGTACGGCGGCCCAATACGCCCCGCCGCGCGTGGTGTTGCGGACCGATCCTCGCCGTTCCGGCCCCGCACACCCAGGAGATTGGCCCGATCTGGATGTGCCCAGATGAAGAAATCTGCAAATCGTGGGTGTGCGGAGGTACGGACGAACCGCCTGCCTACACCTCGAGCTCGGCCTCGATGCGTTTGAGCTGGTGGCGGGCCATGGCCAGGTTGGATTTCGCCCGGTCGAGGACGAGGTAGAGGAACAGTCCGTTCCCGCTGCGGCTCTTCAGCGGCCGGATCACGTGGTATTGGTGCCCGAGCGTGATCAGCATGTCCTCGATCTCGCCCTTGAGACCGAGGTGCTCCATGGTGCGGGTCTTCGCCCGGATCACATCCGTGTTGCCCGCCGCGGCGACGGTCAGGTCGAGGTCCTTGCCTCCTCCCAGGGTGCCCAGCGCCATACCGCTGGTGTAGTCGACCAGAGCGGCTCCCAGCGCGCCCTCGATCGACGTCATCGTCTCCTTGAGGGAGACCTCAACATTCGCCATTCCTGGCTCCTCCTGGTCACTGAGCGGCCGGGGCAACTCCCGCCCCGCCGGTGCCCCGGACCCTACGTACTGTGCGCGGCGCCTCCCCGCGTAGTTCCGGGACTGACTCGGGGAGCTCCGAGTTGCCGGTCGGCGCGGGCTTTTTGATCATCTGTGTATCGGGGGTGATCACGACGGAGCCATGGAGTGAGGAGTGGCATCCGAGCGGTGCCGCTCGCCGGGTGACGGACGGCGCTCCCACGCGGCATCGCGATTTGCCGCTCGCGAAGCCATCGGACGAATCCTTGACCGTCGCTCGGCCCTCCACGATCCTGTGTTGCACGACACGAGATGCGTGCCGCGATAAGCAACGACCACACAGGGTCTCGTACCAGCCGAGGAGTGGCCATGACTCACCACGTCCGTGCTGTCGTCGCGCGGGGCAAGGGTTCCCCCGTGAGCCTGGAGACGATCGTCGTGCCCGATCCCGGCCCGGGCGAAGCGCTGGTGAAGATCGAGGCGTGCGGGGTCTGTCACACCGACCTCCACTACCGCGAGGGCGGCATCAGCGAGGACTTCCCCTTCCTCCTCGGGCACGAGGCGGCGGGTGTGGTGGAGTCGGTGGGCGAGGGCGTCACGGACGTCGCACCCGGTGACTTCGTGATCCTGAACTGGCGTGCGGTGTGCGGCCGGTGCCGTGCCTGTCTGGGCGGTCGACCGTGGTACTGCTTCGACACGCACAACGCGCGGCAGAAGATGACCCTGCTGGACGGCACCGAGTTGTCGCCGGCCCTGGGCATCGGCGCCTTCGCCGAGAAGACACTCGTGGCGGCCGGGCAGTGCACCAAGGTGGACCGGGCGGCGTCGGCGGCCGCCGCCGGACTTCTCGGGTGCGGGGTGATGGCGGGGCTCGGCGCGGCGATCAACACGGGCAACGTCGGACGCGGCGACAGCGTGGCAGTGATCGGCTGCGGCGGCGTGGGGGGCGCGGCGATCGCCGGTTCGCACCTGGCGGGCGCATCGAAGATCATCGCGGTGGACATCGACGACCGCAAGCTGGCGACCGCAAGGAAGCTGGGTGCGACCCACACGGTCAACTCCAAGGAGACCGATCCGGTCGAGGCGGTCCGCGAACTGACCGGCGGATTCGGGGCGGATGTCGTCATCGACGCGGTGGGCCGTCCGGAGACCTACCGGCAGGCCTTCTACGCCCGCGACCTGGCCGGGACGGTGGTGCTGGTCGGCGTCCCGACCCCGGACATGAAGCTGGAACTGCCGTTGCTGGACGTCTTCGGCCGGGGCGGATCACTGAAGTCCTCCTGGTACGGCGACTGCCTCCCCTCGCGTGACTTCCCCATGCTCATCGACCTCTATCTGCAAGGCCGCCTGGACCTGGACGCCTTCGTCACGGAGACCATCGCGCTGGACGAGGTCGAGAAGGCCTTCGCGCGTATGCACCAGGGCGACGTACTGCGCTCGGTGGTGGTCTTCCCATGACGGGGGCCCGTAAGGAACGGCTCGTCACTTCGGGGACGTCCACACTGGCCAGCGGGAGGTCGTACAGCGACTTCCCCACCATCATCGGCGCCGAGGCTCCGCACCTCCAGGAGCGGATCGACCGCGGCTTCCGAACGCCCTGGCGGCGGCCTGTCGCGGCGCTTCACTGCGCCTTCCGGTGAGAGGCTGCCGCCTCACGGGGTGTCCCGTCGCCCTCCGGCTTCACGTCGGTGCGGGCCCGGTCTCCACGCCCATGGGGAGCCGGTCCAGGCCCAACCTGCGCGCCGGTGCGGGCACCAGGAGCCCGGGCGCGCCCAACACCCCTGCTGGTACGGGTCAAACGCCATCAGCTCGGCGAACGAATCCCGGCCGCCGCGCCACCGCCGCGCCGTGCGACGGACGGCCATGCCTTCCGCACCTATCTCCCGGCGCGATGGTTCCGCATGGGCACGTGTTCTCCCCTCCTCACCGGATCGCCTGATCCCGTTTCGGCCTGCTCGCGCGGCTGGTTGAGGCCCTTTCGCATGCGCCGGGAACGGTCGCCGGAGCCGGTCCAACCGGGCTCTGGGACGTCTTGACAAGGGTTTAGCGCCGCCCACAGACTGGCGTTGCGTCAATCGCAATCCGTTTCGCTATACGCACCGAGGTGTCATGATGATTCCCGCGTGCCGTCTCGCGGATCTGCCGCGAGGCGAGGCCTACCGGCTCGACATCGACCCGCCGGTCTCGGTGTTCCACACCGAGGACGGAGAGGTCTTCGCCATCGACGACACCTGCACCCACCAGGACGCCTCGCTCGCCGACGGCTGGCTGGAGGGCTGCGAGGTGGAATGCCCGCTGCACGCCTCCACGTTCGACCTGAGGACCGGTGCCGTCGGCGCCCCGCCGGCCAAGCTCCCGGTCCGCACCCACGAGGTCGTCGTCGAGGACGGCACGATCTACGTCCGGCTGTCGACGGATGCGCCCAACCTGCCGCCCTGCGTGGCTTCCCGTCTCGCCGGAGGCCCCGCGTGAGGACCGTGGCCGTGGTGGGCGCCTCGCTGGCCGGTCTCTCGGCGGCGCGCTCGCTGCGGAAGCGGGGGTACGACGGCCGGCTGGTCGTCATCGGTGAGGAGCTTCACCGCCCGTACGACAGACCGCCGTTGTCCAAGGAGTTCCTGGCCGGTGCCATCGGCGAAGCGGATCTGGCGCTGGAGAGCGACGACGAGGACCTGGACGCCCAGTGGGTGCTGGGTGCCCGCGCCGTCGGACTCGACGGCGATCGGCGCTCCATCGGTCTCGCCGACGGCCGGGAGATACGCGCCGACGGCGTGGTCATCGCGACCGGGGCGGCCGCGCGCCGGCTGCCCGGCACCTCGGGACTGGCCGGAGTGCACGTCCTGCGCACCCTGGACGACGCTCGCGCCCTGCGGGGCGAACTGGCCGCGGGCGGAAGGCTGGTGGTCATCGGCGGCGGGTTCGTGGGCGCCGAGGTCGCGTCCACCGCGCACGGCCTCGGACTCGACGTGACGGTGGTCGAAGCGGCACCGGCACCGCTGGCCGGACCGCTCGGCGAGACCATGGGCGGCGTCGTCTCCGCCCTCCATGCCGACCACGGCGTACGGCTGTTGTGCGGTGTCGGCGTCAAGGGACTCAGCGGGGAGCGCCGGGTGGAGGGCGTGCTGCTCGAGGACGGCCGCGGCATTCCGGCCGACACCGTCGTCGTCGGTGTCGGCGCACGTCCGTGCGCGGACTGGCTGTCAGGCTCCGGTGTCGCGCTCGACGACGGCGTCACGTGCGGCGCCGACGGACGCACCAGCCTGCCCGGGGTGGTGGCCGTCGGAGACTGCGCCGCCTGGTACGACCCCCACGTCGGCCGCCATCGCCGCGTCGAGCACTGGACCGGCGCGCTGGAGCGGCCGGACATCGCCGTGGCGACGCTGCTGTCCTCGGGTGCCGCCGAGACGGTCGCGCCCCGGCCGCCGTACTTCTGGTCCGACCAGTACGGCGTGAAGATCCAGTTCGTGGGTGACGCCGCCGGTGCCGACAGTGTGACGGTGGAGGAAGGAACCACCGACGACCGTAGCTTCCTGGCCGTCTACCGGCGTGCCGGTCGACCGGTCGCCGTGCTCGGGATGAACCAGCCGCGGCTGTTCACCCGCTGGCGCAGGCGGCTCACGGCCGCCTCTTGACACCGACGGGGCGGCAACTCATGCTGCGTTGCACATGACACGCAGCGTTGCTCCATACACAACGCCGCCCGAAGTCGCTCTTCTCTGCGCGTGACTGACCGATCCACGACGTTTCCCGAGGAGTGCACCGTGACCTCGACAGACCTGCCGGACAGCCTGATCGCCACCCTCCCCGGCTCCTGCTACACGGACCCGGGAATCTTCGCCCAGGAGCAGGAGCGCATCTTCGAGACGATGTGGTTCTGCGTCGCGCGCTCGTCCGACCTGCCGAAGCCAGGCGCCTTCCGCACGGTCGATGTCGGGCGCGAGAGCATCCTCGTCACCCGCGCCCGGGACGGCTCCGTGCGCGCCTACTTCAACGTCTGCCGGCACCGCGGAGCCAAGCTCCGCACCGAGGGGACCGGCGAGGTGAAGCGTGCCTTCCAGTGCCCGTACCACGCCTGGACCTACGACCTCGACGGCAGGCTCGTCGCGGCCCCCAATCTCAGCAAGATGCCCGATGTCGGCCGCACCGAGTACGGGTTGGTGAGCGTGGCCGTGCGCGAGTGGCTCGGCTATGTCTGGGTGTGCCTGGCGGAGAATCCGCCGTCCTTCGAGGAGGAGGTCGTCGGCGAGGTCATCGCCCGGCTGGGCGACGTGGAGTCGATCGAGCACTACGACATCGCGAACCTCGCGGTGGGCAAGCGGATCGTCTACGACGTCAAGGCGAACTGGAAGCTCATCATCGAGAACTTCATGGAGTGCTACCACTGCGCCACGATCCACCCCGAACTCACCGAGGTGCTACCGGAGTTCGCGGACGGCTACGCCGCGCAGTACTACGTGGGCCACGGCGCCGAGTTCGGCGACGAGGTCCAGGGCTTCACCGTCGACGGCTCCGAGGGACTTCAGCGGATTCCCGGGGTGTCCGACGAGCAGGACCGCCGCTACTACGCGATCACCGTCAAGCCGCAGGTGTTCATCAACCTCGTACCCGACCACGTGATCTTCCATCGCATGTACCCGGTGGCCGTGGACCGCACGGTCGTGGAGTGCGACTGGCTCTACCTGCCGGGCGTCGTGGAGAGCGGCAAGGACCTCGGCCGGTCCGTGGAACTCTTCGACCGGGTCAACCGCCAGGACTTCGATGCGTGCGAACGCACCCAGCCCGGAATGAGCTCCCGGCTCTACGCCAAGGGCGGTGTGCTGGTGCCCAGTGAGCACCACATCGGCGCCTTCCACGACTGGGTGCAGGAGCGTCTTGGCACCAGGCGGCCGCGCTGACCGGGCCGTGCGGTCACGGCCTCGCTCCGGAGTTCCCCGCGGCCGGGGCGCGGGGGCCGCTCAGCCCAGGTAGCCCATCCGGTGGCTGATCTCCTCGGCGCCCTTGAGCAGCACCGGAGCGAGCTCGTGCATCCGTTCCTCGGTGAACCGGTAGGAGGGTCCCGAGGCACTGATCGCCGCGACGACCCGCCCCTCCCGGTCGCGGATCGGCGCGGCCATGGCATGCAGCCCGATCTCCAGCTCCTCCAGCGTCCAGGCATAGCCCCGTTCCCGGGCTTCGGCGAGGTTCTTCTCCAGCTTCGTCTTCGCCGTCAGCGTATGCGGGGTGACCTTCTTCAGGCCGGCGTCCGACAGCAGGGCGGCACGCTCCTTGGCGGGCAGATGGGCCAGCAGGATCTTGCCGCTCGATGTGGCGTGCAACGGGGTCAACTGGCCGACCCAGTTGTGCGCGGTGACGGCCGCCGGCCCCCGCACCTGGTAGAGGTTGATCGCGTACTGCTCCTGCATCACGGCGATGTTCACGGTCTCGCCGATCTCCTCGGCGAGGCGCTCGCAGACCGGGCGTCCCTGCTGGGTGATGTCGATCCGCCCCGTGACGGCACCGGCCAGGCGTACGATGCCGAATCCGAGCCGGTACTTGCCCCGCTCGCCCGCCTGCTCCACCAGACCGCGCGCCTCCAGGGCGCCGAGCAGCCGGAACGCGGTGGACTTGTGAACCTCGATCTCGGCGGCCACCTCGCTGACGCCCGCCTCGCCGCGCTGCGCCAGGATCTCGAGGACGCTGATGGCGCGATCGACGGACTGCACTCCGCCGGCCTGCGAACCTGTCGTTTCGGTATCCGGACTGTAGTTGCTCATGGCGAAACTATACGCGCAGTAAACAACGCCGACGCAAGTGATCGCCGGCACGCCGAAGAGGCGTCAAGTTGCGCTGAACGCAACCTAGTGCGTATAGCGCTACCCGTACTAGCATGCCTCGCGTATCGACGGCGCGAGCGAGACGAGGCACCATGGCTCCTCAGCAGTACGACTTCGTCATCGTCGGCGGTGGATCGGCCGGCAGCGCCCTTGCCAACCGGCTCTCGGCGGACCCCCGAAACCGGGTGCTGGTGCTGGAGGCGGGCCGGCCCGACTACCCGTGGGACGTGTTCATCCACATGCCCGCGGCGCTGACCTACCCGATCGGCAGTCGCTTCTACGACTGGAAGTACGAGTCCGAGCCCGAGCCCCATATGGGCGGCCGGCGCATCTACCACGCCCGCGGCAAAGTACTGGGCGGCTCCAGCAGCATCAACGGCATGATCTTCCAGCGCGGCAACCCCATGGACTACGAGCGGTGGGCCGCCGATGCCGGGATGGAGACCTGGGACTACGCGCACTGCCTGCCGTACTTCCGGCGGATGGAGAACTGTCTCGCGGCCGGTCCCGACGACGAGTTCCGCGGCCACGACGGCCCACTCGTGCTCGAGCGCGGCCCCGCCGTCAACCCGCTGTTCACCGCCTTCCTCGAAGCGACTGAGCAGGCGGGCTACGCCCGCACCGACGACGTCAACGGCTACCGCCAGGAGGGCTTCGCTCCCTTCGACCGCAACGTGCACCGCGGGCGCCGTCTTTCGGCATCGAAGGCGTACCTCAAGCCCGCGATGAAACGGCCCAACCTCACCGTGCAGACCCGGGCGTTCGTCAGCCGGATCCTCTTCGAGGGCAAGCGCGCCGTCGGCGTCGAGTACCGGCAAGGGCGCGGCACACCGCAGCAGGTCCGCGCCCGCGAGGTCGTCCTGTGCGGCGGCGCCGTCAACTCCCCGCAACTGCTGCAGCTGTCCGGGGTCGGAAACGCCGACGAACTGGCCGCCATCGGCATCGACGTGGTCCACGACCTGCCGGGCGTCGGGGAGAACCTCCAGGACCACCTCGAGGTCTACGTCCAGTACGCCTGCAGGCAGCCCGTGTCCGTGCAGCCGTACATGGCCAAGTGGCGTGCTCCCCTCATCGGACTGCAGTGGCTCTTCCGCACGGGCCCCGCCGCGACCAACCACTTCGAGGCCGGCGGCTTCGCCCGCAGCAACGAGGACGTGGACTACCCCAACCTGATGTTCCACTTCCTGCCCGTCGCGGTCCGCTACGACGGCTCCTCACCGGCGGGCGGGCACGGTTACCAGGTGCACGTGGGGCCTATGTACTCCGACGCCCGGGGCTCCGTGAAGATCAAGAGCAGGGATCCGCTCGAGCACCCGGCGCTCCGCTTCAACTACCTGTCCACCGCACAGGACCGCCGCGAGTGGGTCGAGGCCGTCCGCGTCGCGCGCCGGATCCTCGGCCAGCCGGCGCTCGCGCCGTACAACGACGGTGAGATCTCACCCGGACCCTCAGTGGAGACCGACGAGGAGATCCTCGCCTGGGTCGCCAAGGAGGGCGAGACGGCCCTCCACCCTTCCTGCACCTGCAAGATGGGCACCGACGAGATGTCCGTCGTCGACCCGCTGAGCATGAGGGTGCACGGACTGGACGCGCTGCGCGTCGTCGACGCCTCGGTGATGCCGTACGTCACCAACGGCAATATCTACGCACCGGTGATGATGGTGGCCGAGAAGGCGGCGGACCTCATCCTGGGCAACGAACCGCCGGCTCCGTCCAAGGCCGTGTACTACCGCCACCGCGACGCGCAGAAGCAGGCCCGGTAGGCCTTGGGCGCCGAGGTACTGCGGACGTTGCTCGGCCGCGTCCGCTACGAGGTGCTGCCGGCCGCGACGACCGAGGAGAAGGTCCTCGCCCATCTACCGCGCGACGTCGTGGTCACGGTCACCGCGTCGCCGGTCAGGGGCCTGGAGCCGACGCTCGCCCTCACCGAGCGGTTCGCCGCGCACGGATACCGTGTCGTCCCGCACGTTCCCGCACGGCTGCTGCGGGACGACGCGCATCTCAACGATGTCGTCGACCGGTTGCGTGCGGTGGGCGTCGACGACGTGTTCGTCCCGGCGGGCGACGCCGATCCGCCGGCCGGGGTGTACGACGGGGCGCTGCCGGTGCTGCGCACGCTGAGCCAACTGGGCTGGCCTTCGCGGAGATGGGGATCACGGGCTATCCGGAGAGCCGCCCCCTCATCCATGACGACATCACCGTCCAGGCGATGTGGGACAAGCAGGCGCACGCCACGTACATCGTCAGCAACCTGTGCTTCGATCCGCGTGTGCTCGGCGACTGGATCACCCGGATCCGCCGCCGCGGGGTCAGCCTGCCCGTCCACGTGGGCGCCGCCGGGCCGTGCAGCGCGCGAAGCTGCTGTCCATGGCGACGAAGATCGGGGTCGGCGAGTCCACACGTTTCCTGACCAGGCACCCCTCGTGGTTTCTGCGGTTCGCGGCGCCCGGAGGGTACGACCCCGGAAGGCTCCTCGCGCGCGGCGCGGACGCGTTCACCGCGCCCTCGGCGGGAGTTGCCGGACTTCACCTCTTCACGCTCAACCAGATCGCGGAGACCGGCCGCACGCCGGCGCCGCGCCCTGCTCGACCGGTTGGACGGCTGAGGTGGGCTGAACGGGGTTCGCGCGACGCTCAGCGGAAGACCACCGTGCGGTTGCCGTGCACCATGACCCGGCTCTCGGTGTGCCACTTCACCGCGTGGGCCAGTACCTGCGCCTCCACGTCGCGGCCCACCGTGACGAGATCGTCGGGGTCGAGGGAGTGGTCCACCCGCACCACGTCCTGCTCGATGATCTGACCCTCGTCCAGGTCCGGCGTCACATAGTGCGCCGTGGCGCCGACCAGCTTCACCCCGCGCTCGTACGCCTGCCGGTAGGGGCGCGCGCCCTTGAAGCCGGGCAGGAAGGAGTGGTGGATGTTGATGGCCCGGCCTTCCAGTTCCTTGCACAGATCGTCGGAGAGGATCTGCATGTAACGGGCGAGGACCACGAGGTCGATGTTCAACTCCCTTACCAGACCCAGCAGACGCGCTTCGGCGTGGGCCTTGGTGTCCGCTGTCGCGGGGATGTGGTGGAAGGGGATGCCATAGGTGTGCGCGAGGCCCTCGAAGTCCCGGTGGTTGGAGACGATGGCCGGGATCTCGATGTTGAGCGCACCGGTGCGCCACCGGAAGAGCAGATCGTTCAGGCAGTGCCCGAACCTGGACACCATGATGAGCGTCCGGGTCGAAGTGGCGGCGTGGCGCAGGGCCCAGGAGATCCCGTAGGCCTCGGCGACGGGGCCGAATCGGTAACGCAGATTTTCCAGGTCGACGTCCGGGTCGGAAACGTCGAAGTGGACCCTCATGAAGAACCGGCCCTGCAAACGGTCGTCGAACTGCCGGCTCTCCAGGATGTTGCCGGAGTTCCTGACGAGGAAGCCGCTCACGGCATGCACCAGTCCGGCGGTGTCGAAACACGAGAGGGTGAGGACGTACTCACGGCCGGGCTGCGGTCCAGGGGTCATTCGAGGTGCCTCCCTTGGTGCGTATTGCACAACCTGGTGAGCGATGCGCAACATAGTTGGGCCCTGCGAGGCACTCGGTCAAGTACGCCGGGGCAACGGCCCGGATGGCGAAATCGCAATCCACCAACCCCTTGACGTATGTCCGTTCATTCGGCCAGGGTGTTCCACCACCAGCAATTCAATGCACGATGCGCAACGCATTCCGGTCGAAGGGCTCGGCGCGTGGCTGATCTGTATGTGGACGGAGAGTGGCGTGATCCGGCGGCCGGCGGCCACCGGGAGATCCGCTGTCCGGCCGACGGGACGCTCGTGGCGACGGTCTCCGAGGGCACGCGATCCGACACCGAGGCGGCGATCGCCGCGGCCCGGCACGCCTTCGACACCGGGTCCTGGCCGCACACCCCCGAGCGCGAACGGGGCGAACTCCTGCTGCGCACCGCCGACATCCTCGATCGCGACGCCAAGGAGTTCGCCCGCGCGGAGTCACTGGACACCGGCAAGCGGCTGGTGGAGAGCGAGTACGACATCGCCGACGTCGTCTCCTGCTTCCGCTACTACGGCGGCATCGCCGGCACCGACACCGGCCGCGTGGTGGACACCGGCCGCGACGACGCCCTCAGCCGCGTCACCTATGAGCCCGTCGGCGTCTGCGGACTGATCACCCCCTGGAACTACCCGCTGCTGCAGGCCTCTTGGAAGGTCGCCCCGGCCCTCCTGGCCGGCAACACCTTCGTCCTCAAGCCCAGCGAACTCACGCCCTCCACCTCGATCCTGCTGATGCGCGCCCTGCACGAGGCAGGGCTCCCGGCCGGTACCGCCAACCTCGTGCTGGGCGCGGGAGCCCAGGTGGGCGCGCCGCTCGCCGAGCACCCGGCCGTGGACATGGTGTCGTTCACCGGAGGCTTCGAGACCGGACGGCGCGTCATGGCCGCTGCCGCAGCGACGGTGAAGAAGGTCGCGCTGGAACTCGGCGGCAAGAACCCGAACGTGGTCTTCGCCGACGCCGACTTCGAGACCGCCGTCGACTTCGCGCTCACGGCCGTCTTCCTGCACTCGGGCCAGGTCTGCTCGGCCGGGGCCCGGCTGATCGTCGAGGACTCCCTCCACGACGCCTTCGTCGACGAGGTCGTACGCCGGGCCCGGCTCATCCGCCTCGGCGGCCCCTTCGACCCCGAGGCGGAGAGCGGACCGCTGATCTCCGCGCAACACCGCGAGAAGGTCGAGGCGTACGTCGCGGCCGGCCTCGCCGAGGGCGCCGTACTGCGCTGCGGCGGCAGGCGCCCGGACGATCCCGGGCTGGCGAACGGCTTCTACTACCCGCCCACCGTCCTCGACGAGTGCCGGCAGGACATGCGCGTGGTGCACGAGGAGTCCTTCGGCCCCGTGCTCACCGTCGAGCGCTTCCGCGACGAGGACGACGCCGTCCGCATCGCCAACGACACGGAGTTCGGACTGGCCGGAGCCGTCTGGACGCAGGACGCGGGCAAGGCCCAGCGGGTCGCCCGGCGGCTGCGCCACGGCACGGTGTGGATCAACGACTACCACCCCTATGTGCCGCAAGCGGAATGGGGTGGCTTCGGGCACTCGGGCGTGGGCCGGGAGCTGGGACCGACCGGCCTCAACGAGTACCGCGAGCCCAAGCACGTCTGGCAGAACATCCAACCCCGGCCGCAGCACTGGTTCCGCGGCTGAACGCCGAAGAGAGGTCGACCGTGACCCCCACAGAGACCGAGGTGTCGCAGCGGCGCGGCACGCCCCAGGATTCGGACCGCACCCCGGTCATCTCCGTACGCCGGCTGTGGAAGGTGTTCGGGCCGAAGGCCGGCCAGGTGCCTGGCTCCGCGGAGTTGTGCGGGCTGACCCGCCGTGAACTCATGGACCGCACCGGATGCACCGCCGCCGTGCGCGACGTCGACTTCGAAGTGGCGCCCGGCGAGGTCTTCGTCGTCATGGGTCTGTCCGGCTCCGGGAAGTCCACGCTGGTGCGCTGTCTGACCCGGCTGATCGAACCCACCGCCGGCGAGATCGTGTTCGAGGGCGAGGACATCCGCGGCGCCGACGCCAGGCGGCTGCGCGAGCTGCGGCGCAGCAAGTTCTCCATGGTCTTCCAGCACTTCGGCCTGTTGCCGCACCGACGGGTCGTCGAGAACGTGGCGTTCGGCCTGGAGATCCGCGGCATGGGCAAGGCCGAACGCACCAAGCGGGCCCATGAGGTCGTCGAACTGGTGGGCCTCGCCGGATACGAGAACTCCTATCCCGACCAGCTCTCCGGCGGAATGCAACAGCGCGTGGGCCTCGCCCGTGCCCTCGCCGGCGACCCCGACGTCCTCTTCTTCGACGAGCCGTTCTCCGCCCTCGACCCGCTGATCCGCCGCGACATGCAGAACGAGGTCATCCGGCTGCACCACGAGGTCGGCAAGACCATGGTGTTCATCACCCATGACCTCTCCGAGGCACTCAAGCTCGGCGACCGCATCCTCATCATGCGCGACGGCAGGATGGTCCAGTGCGGCACGGGCGACGAGCTCGTGGGCGCCCCGGCGGACGACTACGTACGGGACTTCGTCCGCGACGTGCCGCGCGGGGATGTGCTGACCCTGCGCTGGATCATGCGCCCCGCGGAACCCGACGACGCCCTCGACGGTCCCGAACTCGGCCCGGACGTCGTCGTGCGCGAGGCCACCCGGGCGGTGCTGGCCGCCGAGAAGCCGGTCAAGGTCGTCGAGAACGGCAAGCTGCTCGGCATCGTCGGCGACGAGGAGATCCTCGCCGTGGTCGCCGGACAGGAGGGCGGTGCGTGATGGCCGTCGCCGCCGACGCGACCGCGCCGGTCGCGCCCCCGCGCAAGAAGGTCGGCCGCCCCGTCGTGGTGGCGGCGATCCTGATCGCCTGGCTGGTGCTGTTCGCCGTGCTGCGCGGCCGGCAGACGCTGTCCCTCGCCGCGGCCGACCTCACCGGTCTGCACCGCTGGCTGAACGACGTCAACGACACCATCGGCGCCAACCGCAACTCCAACCCGCTCTTCCTCTACTTCTTCAATGAGATCCGCCTGGTCATCGACAACCTGGTGACGTTCGTCCAGTCCCTGATCTCACAGCCCACAGGCACCCGCCCGGTCCCGCAGATCGGCTGGCTCGGTGTCGTGGGACTCGCCGGCTATGTCTCCTGGGCCGTGGGGAACTGGCGGGTCGCCCTCCTGGCCGTCGTCGGCTTCACGTTCTTCGGACTCCAGGGTCTGTGGCAGGAGAGCATGGACACACTGGCGCTGACGCTGTCGGCGGTGTTCGTGGCCCTGCTCATCGGCATCCCGCTCGGTGTGTGGTCCGGTCTCTCCGACCGGTTCAACCGGATCATGACGCCCGTCCTGGACTTCATGCAGACGATGCCGACCTTCGTCTACCTCGCCCCGCTGACCCTGTTCTTCCTCATCGGAGGGGCCTCCGCCACGATCACCACCGTGATCTACGCGGCTCCGCCCGCCATCCGCATCACCGCGCACGCCATCCGCTCCGTGCCGCCGACCACGGTCGAGGCGGCGGAGTCGATGGGCTCGACACGACGGCAGCAGCTGCTGAAGGTATTGCTGCCGATGTCGAAGCGCACCGTGGTCATGGGCGTCAACCAGACCATCATGGCGGCGCTGGCCATGGTGACCATCGCCGCGCTGATCGACGCGCCCGGCCTCGGCAAGACCGTTGTACAGGCCCTGCAGTCGCTCGACGTGGGCACCGCCTTCAACGCGGGCCTCGCCATCGTCGTCATGGCCATCGTCCTGGACCGGGTCACCACGGCGGCGGCCGGGCGTGCGGAGGCGGCGCGCCGCTCGGGCGGCCGCTTCCTGCACTGGCGCAGGCCACTGCTGATCGCCGGTGCGGTCGTCACGGCGGTGCTGGTGTACCTGTCCCACACCTACGTATGGGCGGCTTCCTTCCCGGGCGACGGCGGCACCGGCAGCGCCATCGCGAGCGCGGCGGACACGGCGACCACCTGGATGCAGGACCATGTGTCGGGCGTCACCAACGCCTTCCGCGACGCGCTCACCAACGGCCTGCTCAACCCCTTCCAGACGCTGCTCACGGACTCCCCGTGGTGGCTGGTGGGCGCCGCTCTGTGCGGGCTCGCCGCGGTGCTCGGCGGCTGGCGGGCCGCGGTGACCGCCGTCGTGTGCGTGGGGCTGCTCGTCGGTACGGGCCTGTGGTCGGACAGCATGACGACGCTGGCCTCGACCGTCGTCGCCACGGTCCTGGTGATGCTGCTCGGCGCCATCTTCGGCGTGTGGATGGGACGCAGCGCGCTGGTGGACCGGATCGTGCGGCCCACGCTGGACGCGGCGCAGGTCATGCCCCCGTTCGTCTATCTCGTGCCGTTCCTCGCGCTCTTCGGCGCCACACGTTTCACCGCGATCGTCGCGGCCGTCGTCTACGCGGCCCCCGTCGCCGTCAAGATCATCGCGGACGGGGTGCGCAACGTTCCCGAGACGACCGTGGAGGCGGCCGCCTCCACCGGCTGCAACACCTGGCAGATCATCACCAAGGTCCAACTGCCGATGGCACGCAGCGCCCTGACCCTTGCCACCAACCAGGGCCTCATCTACGTGCTCTCGATGGTTGTCGTCGGCGGCCTGGTCGGTGCCGGCGCCCTCGGCTACGACGTCGTGGCCGGATTCTCGCAGGGAGAGCTGTACGGAAAGGGGTTGGCGGCGGGACTCGCCATCGTACTGCTCGGAGTCATGTTCGACCGGATCACTCAGGCTGCGGCGCGCCGCACCAGTGCGTAAGGAGCACGACACCATGGCAAGACACTGGCGAGCCGGCGCGGCCGGCCTGGCCGCTCTCGGCCTCACCCTGACGGCCTGTTCGGGCGCGAAGGTCGGCGACAGTTCCTCCGCCGACTCGAAGAGTTCGGGCAAGTGCGGCACGTTCAACCTCGCCGTCAACCCGTGGGTGGGCTACGAGGCGGACGCGGCGGTCGTCGCGTACGTCGCGCAGCACGACCTCGGCTGCACGGTCGACAAGAAGGATCTCAAGGAGGAGATCGCCTGGCAGGGCTTCGGAACCGGCGAGGTCGACGCCATCCTGGAGAACTGGGGCCACGACGACCTGAAGAAGAAGTACATCACCCAGCAGAAGACCGCCGCCGAGGCCGGGCAGACCGGCAACAAGGGCATCATCGGCTGGTACGTGCCGCCATGGCTGGCCAAGGCGCACCCCGACATCACCAAGTTCGAGAACCTCAACAAGTACGCCGGCAACTTCAAGACCTCCGAGTCGGGCGGCAAGGGCCAGTTGCTCGACGGCGACCCGTCCTATGTCACGAACGACGCGGCGCTGGTGAAGAACCTGAAGCTGAACTTCAAGGTGGTGTACGCGGGGAGCGAGACCGCGCTCATCCAGGCCTTCCGGACCGCCGAGAAGAACAAGCAGTGGGTGATCGGCTACTTCTACGAGCCGCAGTGGTTCCTGTCCGAGGTGCCACTGGTGAAGGTCGCCCTGCCGAAGTACACGACGGGATGCGACGCCGTCGCCGACAAGATCGCCTGCGACTACCCCGTGTACGACCTGGACAAGATCGTCAGCACCCGGTTCGCCAAGTCCGGCAGCCCCGCCTACAACCTGGTGAAGAACTTCAACTGGACGAACGACGACCAGAACACTGTGGCCAAGTACATCGCGCAGGACAAGATGTCCGACGATGCGGCGGCAAAGAAGTGGGTCGAGGCGAACCGTGACAAGGTCGACGCCTGGCTGAAGTAACCGCCCACCTCCACCCGGAACCGTCCGGAGACGGTCCTGACGCACCCAGGAAGCACGTTGCCTCACAGGGTAGTTGAGACGCGAGCACGGTGACGGGCGCCGGAGTGACCGGACCCGCGAAGAACCGTTCCTGGTCAGTGAGCAGGAGTGAGTCTTGTACCCACTCTTGGTCAACTGGCGCATCCCGAACGGTTTTGGATGCGCTGGTCTCCCGCGTTCGCGCCGCGTCCGGCGACACGGATCGTGTCCGTGGTCCGGGGATGCGGGGGGGGCGGGTTTCCTCACGCCCTGGGGTGCCGTGTCCGGCCTGGGCGGTCCGATGCCCCACATGATCGCTCTGGTCGTGTGGGCGCGGTGCCGTCCGTCGCCGGATGCGGTGCCCGAGGGCGCGCCTGCCGATCGCGATGCTCGCGGCATCGTGACGGGTGGTTTTCCCGGTCGTGCCGGTGAGGGGTTTCTGCCAGTGCTGGGCGCCCCACCTGCTGGTGTAGGCCGGGTCGACGGCGATGATGGTGATGCCGAGTTCGGCCGCCATGCTGACGAGCCGGGCCCGCAGCTTGGATACCGGCATGCCGGAGATCACCTGCCTGAACCGCTTCCTGCGTCCGTGCTTCTCCCGGGTCTTCTCCGCGCCGAAGTCGAGGTCTTCGACCGCGATCGACAGGCCGTGGCGTTGGGCCCAGTGCAGGAGCCGGATCAGTGCATGCCGTACCTGGGCATCACGATGCATCGCGGCGCCGGACAGGTCGTAGAAGAACCGGCGCGGTTCGCCGCATGGGTTGCCGTGCTCGTCGAGCCGCCAGGCGGCGAGGTGGTCGGCGTTCGTACGGACACCGACCAGGCCGCCCGTGCGGGCGTGGGACAGGGGCACGGTCTTGACCGGCGGGATGGTCCAGGAGGCGATGAGGTACCAGCGCCCGCGCTGCACGTCATCATGGATGCGGTAGGCCACGGCCCGGTTCGTGGTGATGCGGTCGGCCCACTCCTCGCCGCGGTGGTGGAAGACCGCGGCGCCGGTGAACGTATACCGGCCATGCGGGGCGTTGGCCAGGTGAGCGAGCGGCACAGGCAGTTTCAGTGACACCTCGCCCTCAGGCGTGACGCGGATCGTCTCATTCCCGAACCGCTTGCCCGATTCCCCGTCCGCCTGCAGGAACCAGCGCGATGCTTCCCACCGTTGCCGCCACCGAGCCTGCGTGAGCTGGGCGGCGTGCAGGTGGTGCCTGTTGCGCGCGAGCCGCTTCCCGCCGCGCACCACCCGGACCCGGCCCACGGCGCGATCGGCCTGCCCGGCACTCAGCCGGTCTTCAAGGACCTGCAGGCGCCGGACTTGGCGAACCACTCTCGTGCGCTGCGGTAGCCGCCCGGCGCCCGCCCCTTTCCCTTCTCCCCGACCGGGAGGGACAGGCGGTGCGCGATCGTCCGCACGCTCGCCTGAAGGCTGTGGATACGCGCGAGTTGGGCACGCCGCGCAAGCGCCCACTGATCATGCGTGGCCTTGGTGATGCTCCCGGCCCAACGCGACGAAGACTCCTTGGTCAGGTCCCGCTTACGCTCCGTCCACGTATCCGCGGATTGCTCCAGACCGTCGGCGCACCGGCGTTTGAGGTCTCTTGCGGCCAGCGAGCCAAGATGCGCGCCCACCAGGCGCAACACCTCCTCGCCGGCGGCGCTCAAGTGGCCCAGACGAGTGCGGATCGCCACGCCCGACGGGCCGACGGCCACGAAGGGAGCAGCGATCGTGCGCAACGACTCACCACGCATCGATGTACCCCCCTCCATCACGCTTGATCGGCAACAGGAAGAACGGTACCGGCCGACACTGACAGTGCCGGCCACGCGACGTGTGCGCTGCAACACCACGAACCAGAACATGCTCCTGCACACTCACACACGCTCCTGCACATCCGAAAACGACCAGTTCCCCACCCCTCACGGGGCCCGGCAGGCTGCCAGTGCGGCCTGCCGGGCCCCTTGGCGTTTCACCCGTTCACCGACGTCATGCGCCCCCTTGACACCCCTCCTGGGCGGCGGGCACATTGAGTTGCGCAACCTGAACCACGTTGCGCACGAAGCAACTGAACCGGTTTCGAGTCCGGAGGTGCGGCGATGGCGGGACCCCGAGTGGTCATCATCGGAGCGGGCGTCGTGGGAGCGGCGCTCGCGGACGAGATCTCGGCGCGAGGCTGGACCGATGTGACCGTGGTCGACCAGGGGCCCCTCCCCGCCACCGGCGGCTCCAGCTCCCACGCACCCGGCCTGGTCTTCCAGACGAACCCCTCCAAGACCATGACGGAGCTGGCCCGCTACACCGTCGAGAAGTTGTGCTCCCTCGACGTCGACGGCAAGCCCTGCTTCCTGCAGGTCGGCGGCCTCGAAGTGGCCACTTCTCCCGAGCGGCTCGCCGAACTCCGGCGCCGCCACGGCTGGATCACCGCCTGGGGCGTCGAAGCCCGGCTGCTGAGCCCCGAGGAGTGCGTCGAGCAGCACCCGCTCGTGAACCGCGACCGGGTCCTCGGCGGCCTCCTGGTCCCGACGGACGGCCTGGCCAAGGCGGTCCTCGCCGTCGAGGCGCAGATCCGCCGGGCCACCGCGCGCGGCGTGCGCTTCCGCGCCCACCACGAAGTCCTCGACGTACGGCAGAACGACGGCCGGGTCACCGGCGTCCACACCGACCAGGGCGAGATCCCCGCCGACATCGTGGTGTGCTGCGCCGGCATCTGGGGCCCGAGGATCGCCCGCATGGTCGGCATGGACCTCCCGCTCACCCCGCTCGCCCACCAACTGGCCTGGACCGGCCCGGTACCGGCGCTGGCGGGCCAGACCGAGGAGGCGGTGCGGCCGATACTGCGGCACCAGGACGCCGACCTCTACTACCGCGACCGCTTCGACGGTCTCGGGATCGGTTACTACGGCCACCGCCCCATGCCGGTCTCCGCCGACGACATCGTCTCCGTCGAGGAGGCCGACGTCATGCCGTCGGTACTGAAGTTCACCGAGGAGGACTTCGAGGACGCATGGACCGAGACGCAGTCCCTGCTGCCGGCGACGAGGGAGGCCAAGGTCGAGGAGGGCATCAACGGCCTGTTCTCCTTCACCCCCGACGGGTTCCCGCTCCTCGGTGAGTCCCCGGACGTCAAGGGCTTCTGGGTGGCCGAGGCGGTCTGGGTCACCCACTCGGCCGGAGTCGGCCGGGCCGTCGCCGAGTGGCTGGTGGACGGCCACTGCTCGTCCTTCGACCTGCACGAGTGCGACGTCAACCGCTTCGAGCCGCACCAGCTCTCGCCGGAGTACGTACTGGCCCGCGACTGCCGGAACTTCGTCGAGGTCTACGACATCATCCATCCCCTCCAGCCCACCGGGGACCCGCGCCCGATCCGTACGAGCCCCTTCTACGCCCGTCAGCAGGAACTGGGCGCCTTCTTCCTGGAGGCGAACGGCTGGGAGCGCCCCCAGTGGTACGAGGCCAACTCCCCGCTGACCGAGGGGCGTAGCATCCCGGTCCCGAACGACTGGGCGGCGCGCTACTGGTCGCCCATCGTCGGCGCCGAGGCCCAGGCCACCCGCGAGACCGTCGCCCTGTACGACATGACGGCGCTCAAGCGTCTGGAGGTCGGCGGCCCCGGCGCGGCCGCGTTCCTGGAGCGGCTGTCCACCGGCAAGGTCGACAAGTCGGTCGGCTCCGTGACCTACACCCTGCTGCTGGACCACGACGGCGGCATCCGCAGCGACATCACCGTCGCCCGGCTGGCCCGCGACCTCTTCCAGGTCGGCGCCAACGGCAACACCGATCTCGACTGGTTCCGCCGCCACCTCCCGGCCGACGGATCCGTCGCCGTACGCGACATCACCCCGGGCACCTGCTGCATCGGCCTGTGGGGGCCGCTCGCCCGGAAGGTGCTGCAGCCCCTGACGGACTCCGACTTCTCCGACGACGGCCTGAAGTACTTCCGCGCCAAGCGCGCCTACATCGGCAGCGTCCCCGTCACCGCGATGCGCCTGTCCTACGTCGGCGAGCTGGGCTGGGAGTTGTACACCACCGCCGACCGGGGCCTGAAGCTGTGGGACACGCTGTGGCGGGCGGCCCGGCCGCTGGGCGGCGTCATCGCGGGCCGCGGCGCCTTCAACAGCCTGCGCCTGGAGAAGGGTTACCGCTCCTTCGGCACCGACATGACCTACGAGCACGACCCCTACGAGGCCGGTCTGGGCTTCGCCGTGAAGGCCGACAAGGGCGACTTCGTCGGCAAGGCCGCGCTCGAGCGGCGCAAGGCCGACGTGTGGCGCCGGCTCACCTGTCTCACCATCGACGACCCCCAGGCCGTCGTCATGGGCAAGGAGCCGGTGTACGACGGCGACCACGCCGTCGGATACGTCACCAGCGCCGCCTACGGCTACACGATCGGCAAGGGCATCGCCTACGCCTGGCTTCCGGCGCGGCTCGCCACCACGGGCACCGCTGTGCAGATCGGCTACTTCGGCCGGCGCATCGAGGCGGTCGTGGCCGAAGAGCCGCTGTTCGACCCGGCCATGTCCCGTCTCCGTGGCTAGTACTCCGCTCCGGTTCCGAGGGAGCACCGATGGTGACCGTCGAGAGGAACGCGAACCCCGTATGAACCCGCTGAACACACCGCTGGCCGAACTCGATCCCGAAGTCCACGCCGCCCTCCGGGCAGAGCTGCACCGCCAGCAGTCCACTCTCGAAATGATCGCCTCCGAGAACTTCGCGCCCACCGCTGTGCTGGAGGCACAGGGCTCCGTCCTGACCAACAAGTACGCCGAGGGCTACCCCGGACGGCGCTACTACGGCGGCTGCGAACACGTCGACGTCTCCGAACGGTTGGCCATCGAGCGGATCAAGTCCCTCTTCGGCGCCGGCCACGCCAATGTGCAGCCGCACTCCGGCGCCCAGGCCAACACTGCCGTCTTCTTCGCGCTGTTGCGCCCCGGCGACACGATCCTCGGTCTCGATCTCGCGCACGGCGGGCACCTCACCCACGGCATGCGCATCAACTACAGCGGCAGAATGTTCAACGTCGTGCCGTACCACGTGACCGAGGCCGACAACCTAGTCGACATGGACGAGGTGGAGCGCCTCGCCAAGGAACACCGCCCCAAGATGATCATCGCGGGCTGGTCGGCGTACCCGCGGCAGCTGGACTTCGCGGCCTTCCGCCGCATCGCCGACGAGGTCGGCGCGTACCTCATGGTCGACATGGCCCATTTCGCGGGTCTGGTCGCGGCCGGGCTGCACCCCAGCCCCGTTGCGCACGCGCACGTCGTCACGACCACCACGCACAAGACGCTCGGCGGACCCCGGGGCGGAGTCGTCCTCACCAACGACCCCGACCTCGCCAAGAAGATCAACTCGGCGGTGTTCCCCGGTATGCAGGGCGGCCCGCTGGAGCACGTCATCGCCGCGAAGGCGGTCTCCTTCAAGGTGGCGGCGTCAGCCGAGTTCGCCGAGCGGCAGGCTCGCACCCTCGCCGGCGCCCGTGTCCTCGCCGAGCGCCTCACCCGCCCGGACGCGGCGGACGCAGGGGTGAGGGTTCTCACCGGCGGCACGGACGTCCACCTGGTCCTGGTGGACCTGCGGGACTCCGCGCTCGACGGCAGGCAGGCCGAGGACCTCCTCCACCGGATCGGCATCACCGTCAACCGCAACGCCGTCCCCTTCGACCCGCGCCCGCCCATGGTCACCTCGGGCTTGCGCATCGGCACCCCCGCCCTGGCCACCCGGGGCTTCACCGTGGAGGACTTCGCCGAGGTCTCCGATGTGATCGCGCTCGCCCTCCAGGCCGAGCCGGACGTGGCCGCGCTGCGCGCGCGTACCCAGGCGCTGGCGGCCAGGCACCCGCTCTACCCGCACCTTTCGGAAGGCGGAGACGTCCGTTGAGCTCCAGCACCCCCGGCGCCGAACTGCCCGAGCACCCCGACTTCCTCTGGCGCACGCCGGAGCCGCGGCGATCGTACGACGTGGTGATCGTGGGCGGCGGCGGACATGGCCTCGCCACCGCCCACTACCTGGCGAAGAACCATGGCGTCACCAGCGTCGCCGTACTCGAGAAGGGCTGGCTCGCGGGCGGCAACATGGCCCGCAACACCACCATCATCCGCTCCAACTATCTGTGGGACGAGAGCGCCGGCATCTACGAGCACGCCCTCAAGCTGTGGGAGGGACTGGAGGAGGAACTCGACTACCCGATCCTCTTCTCCCAGCGCGGCGTACTCAACCTCGCCCACAGTCTGCAGGACGTCCGCGACAGCGTGCGCCGCGTCGAGGCCAACCGGCTCAACGGGGTCGACGCGCAATGGCTCGACACCGAGCAGGTCCAAGAGCTCTGCCCGATCGTCAACACCTCCCCCGACGTGCGCTACCCGGTGCTCGGCGGCACCTATCAGCCGCGGGCCGGCATCGCCAAACACGACTACGTGGCGTGGGGCCTGGCCCGCTCCGCCGACGCCGCCGGGATCGACATCATCCAGAACTGCGAGGTCACCGGGCTCGACATCGCCGGCGGCCGGATCACCGGCGTACGGACGACGCTCGGCCCGATCGCGGCGGGCAAGGTGGCGCTGTGCTCGGCCGGCCACACCTCGGTGCTGGCCGCCATGGCGGGCATCGAACTCCCCCTGCAGAGTCACCCGTTGCAGGCCCTCGTCTCCGAACTCCTCGAACCCGTGCACCCGACGGTCGTGATGTCCAACGCCGTCCATGTGTACGTCAGTCAGGCCCACAAGGGCGAACTGGTGATGGGTGCGGGCATCGACGCGTACAACGCGTACACCCAGCGTGGTGCGTTCCACATCATCGAGCAGCAGATGTCCGCCGCCCTGGAACTGTTCCCCGTGTTCGCCCGTGCCCATGTGCTGCGCACCTGGGGCGGCATCGTCGACGTCAGCCCCGACGCCTCGCCCATCGTCGGCCTCACCCCCGTCGACGGCCTCTACCTCAACTGCGGTTGGGGGACCGGTGGTTTCAAGGCGACACCGGGCGTCGGCTGGGTCATGGCCCACACCATCGCGCACGACAGCCCACACCCCCTCAACGCCCCCTTCTCGCTCGACCGTTTCACCACCGGCGCGCTCGTCGACGAGCACGGCGCCGCCGCTGTGGCCCACTAGGGAGCCGAACCATGCTGCTGATCCCCTGCCCGTGGTGCGGGCCCCGTGACGAGGTCGAGTTCCACTACGGCGGTCAGGCGCACGTGCCCTGTCCCGAGGACCCGGCCTCCCTCACCGACGAGGAGTGGGCGCGTTATCTCTTCTTCCGCGACAATCCCAAGGGCCCCTTCGCCGAGAGATGGAGCCACGCCGCGGGTTGTCGCAGGTGGTTCAACGCGGTGCGGGACACGTCGACGAACGAGATCCTCGCCGTCTACCGGGTGGGAGAACCGCGCCCGTCCGCTGCTGAGCCGAGGCCGGCCGCACCAGCCCGTCATGGGGTTCTCCCCGGCCCGAACGATGCCGGAAGTTCAAGGGAGCTTGAGGACAAGTCCTCCCGGGCCGAGGGAGGTTCGACGGCGGAGCCCGCGAACAGGGCCTACGCGGTAAGCCCCTTGGCCGCGGGACGCGCCGGTGCGGGGGACGCCGACCAGCCCTTTCGTCTCCCCAGCGGTGGCCGGATCGAACGCGACCGCCGCCTGACCTTCGTCTTCGACGGCACCGGGTACGCGGGCTTCCGCGGCGACACCCTGGCCTCGGCCCTCCTTGCCAACGGTGTCATCCAGGCCGCCACCAGCATCAGGTTCGGCCGCCCGCGGGGCGTCTTCTCGGCGGGTGTCGAGGAACCCAACGCGGTGGTCCAGATCGAGGCCCCTTTCCCCGAACCGATGCTTGCGGCGACGACGGTCGAGCTGTACGACGGACTGGTGGCGGGCAGCCTGCCCGGCCGGGGACGCCTAGCCGCCGAGCCGGACCCGGCCCGCTACGACGCCGTGCACGCCCACTGCGATCTGCTCGTCGTCGGGGCCGGCCCGGCCGGGCTCGCCGCCGCGGCCGCCGCCGCGCAGAGCGGGGCACGCGTCATCCTCGCGGACGAGCAGCCGGAACCCGGCGGCAGCCTCCTCGGAACGGGCGAACATCTCGACTGGGTGGCCCGGACCAGCGAACTGCTCGAGTCCGCGCCCGAGGTGCGCGTCCTGCGCCGTACCACCGTCTTCGGCCACTACGACGACAACCACCTCCTCGCCGTCGAACGCCGCACCGCCCATCTGGGCGCCGAGGCCCCCGAGCACGTCTCCCGGGAGCGCGTCTGGCGTATCCGTGCCCGCCGCGTGGTGCTGGCCACCGGCGCGCACGAACGCTCGGTGGCCTTCGCGGACAACGACCGCCCCGGAGTGATGCTCGCCGCCTCGGCCCGGGCCTATGTCAACCGGTACGGGGTCCTGCCGGGCCGCCGTGCCGCCGTGCTCACCACGAACGACAGCGCGTACGCCGCCGCGCTCGACCTCGCCGCGGCGGGCGTCGAGGTAGCCGCGGTCGTCGACACCAGGCCGGAGGCCGGTCAGTGGGCGCGCCGTGCCCGCGCGGCCGGGATCGAGGTGCTGACCGGCCACGCCGTGACCGGCACGGAAGGCGGCCCGCGCCTCACCGGTGTGCGGGTGGTGCCGTACGGCGAGTCGGTGGGGCCAAGGGAGTTCGCCGCGGACCTCCTTCTGGTGTCCGGCGGCTGGAATCCGGCCGCGCACCTGTTCAGCCAGGCGGGCGGCACACTCCGCTACGACGAGTCGCTCGGCACCTTCGTCCCCGGCAGCTCACGTCAGGCGGTGGACGTCGCGGGCAGCGCGAACGGGGCCTTCGGGCTCGCCACCGTGCTCGCACAGGGAGCGGCCGCCGGTGCCCGCGCGATCGCGGCCGAGGGCTACTCCCCCGCGGCGCCCGCCCTGCCCGTGGTGAGCGCACCGCCGCAGTCGCCCCCGATGCAGGTCTTCGCCCTTCCCGGCCCCGCCGGCGCACCCCGCTTCGTGGACCTGCAACGCGACGTCACCCTGGACGACCTGGCCCGCGCGACGGGGGCCGGTCTGCGCTCGGTCGAGCACACCAAGCGCTACACGACGGCCGGCACGGCCAACGACCAGGGCAAGACCTCCGGGGTCCTGGCGAGCGGGATCGTCGCGGAACTGCTCGGGGTGGACGTCTCGGCGCTCGGTACGACCACGTTCCGGCCGCCGTACACACCCGTCTCCTTCGCCGCACTGGCCGGCCGCGACCGGGGCGCGCTGCACGACCCGGTCCGGGTGACCGCCCTGCACGCATGGCACACCGCACACGGTGCCGTCTTCGAGAACGTCGGCCAGTGGAAGCGGCCCTGGTACTACCCGCGCGACGGCGAGGACATGGCGGCCGCCGTGCTGCGCGAGTGCCGCGCCGCCCGTGAGGGGGTGGCCTTCATGGACGCCTCCACTCTCGGCAAGATCGATGTCCAGGGCCCGGACGCCGCCGTGTTCCTGGACCGGCTCTACACCAACATGATCAGCACCCTCAGGGTCGGCATGATCCGTTACGGTGTGATGTGCCACCTGGACGGCATGGTCTTCGACGACGGCACTGTCATCCGCCTGGCCCAGGACCGCTTCCTGGTCACCACCACCACGGGCAACGCGGCGGCCGTCCTCGACTGGATGGAGGAGTGGCTCCAGACGGAATGGCCCGAGCTACGGGTCCGCTGCACCTCCGTCACCGAGCAGTGGGCCACCGTGGCCCTGGTGGGCCCGCGCTCCCGTGAGGTCCTCGGCTCGCTGGCGCCCGGCCTGGCGGTGGACAACGACAGCTTTCCGTTCATGGCTTGGCGGGAGACCGCCGTCGCGGGCATCGACGCCCGGGTGTGCCGGATCAGTTTCTCGGGCGAACTCGCCTACGAGATCAACGTGTCGCCGTGGCACGCCCTCGCGCTGTGGGAGGCGGTGCACGAGGCCGGCGCTCCGTTCGGCATCACACCGTACGGCACCGAGACCATGCACGTGCTGCGAGCGGAGAAGGGCTACCCCATCATCGGCCAGGACACCGACGGCACGGTCACCCCGCACGACCTGGGCATGAGCTGGGCGGTGTCGAAGAAGAAGCCCGACTTCATCGGCAAACGCTCCCACTCCCGCGCCGACACGGCCCGCCCCGACCGCAAGCACCTGGTCGGCCTGCTCCCCGAGGACCCGGCCGTCTTCCTCCCCGAAGGCACCCATCTGGTCGCCGACAGCGTGCTGCCCGAGCCGCCGGTGCCGATGCTCGGCCACGTCACCTCCAGCTACCGCAGCGCGGCGCTGGGCCGGACCTTCGCCCTCGCCCTGGTCAAGGGCGGCCGGGACCGCATCGGCGAACGTCTCTACGCACCCGTCGGCGACCGGCTGCTCCCGGTGACCGTCGCACGTCCCGTCCTTTACGACCCCGAGGGAGCCCGCCGCGATGGCTGAGACCGTCCTGACCGCACAGCCCCGCAGCCCCCTGGCACACGCGGCCGGCCGGCTGGCGGCCGCGACGCGCTCCTCGGGGGGCACGGTCCGGCTCGCCGAGGTGCCCTTCCTGGCGCAGGTCGATGTCCGCCTCGACGCCAAGGGAGCGGCGGCGGACGCCGTCGGAGTGGCCCTCGGATCGCAACTGCCCCTGGAGCCCGGCACCGCCGTCCGCACCGAGGGGCAGACCGCGCTGTGGCTCGGTCCCGACGAGTGGCTGGTGGTGGGCCGGCCGGGCACCCAGCGGGACCTGGAGGGCCGCATCCGTTCCGCGGCCGGAGAGGAACCCGTCTGTGTCACGGACGTGTCCGCCCAGCGCACCACCGTCCTCGTCGCGGGCCCCCGCGCCCGCGATCTGCTGTCCCACGGCTGCTCCCTGGACCTGCACCCGCGTGCGTTCGGCCCCGGCCGCTGCGCCCAGACGACGCTGGCCCGCACCCAGGTGATCCTGGTGGCCCGGGGCGGGGTGAGGGCCGGTTTCTGGGTGCTGGTCCGTTCCTCCTTCGCCGGCTATCTCGCCGACTGGCTGCTGGACGCGGCGGCGGAGTACATCTGACACACGGTCTGCCGCTGGGCCGATCGCGCCGTGGACGGGGTGAGCGCAGGGACAGGCAGGTTTCGCCCGTCGGCGCCCCGGGAACCGGGGGACCCATGACGGGTTCCTCAGGCCCGCCGCGGGACGGACGACCCCCGCACCGCGGACTGCGTTCGCGCTGGCACGGCTCGGCCGCCGGTCGGCTCTGGCGGCACGGCAGCGAAATGGAACTGATGCACCGGTCCATGGGGTTCGCCGCGCTGGCGCTGGTCACGCTGGCGCCGCTGCTGATCGTCGTGGCAGCGGCGTCGCCCTTCCAGCACCGCGGCTTCGCCTTCTGGGTGATCGACGGCATGAGCCTTTCGGGGCGCCCCGCGGACGCCGTGGAGCGCCTGTTCTCCGCTCCCCGCAATGTGCTCAGTGCCACCAGCGCCTTCAGCGTCCTCGCCCTCGCGCTCTTCGGGCTCACCTTCGCCTCCAGCGTGCAGACGGGCTACGAGAGGGTCTGGGACCTGCCCGCGGGCCGGTGGCACACGGTGTGGCGCCGCGCCGTGTGGCTCGCGGCTCTGACGGCGTATCTGTATGCCGAGGCGCAGAGCGGCGCGGTGCTCCCGACCGGGTTGTTCCAGTCCACCATGCGCATCACGCTCACCGTCCTCTTCGGCGTGCTCTTCTTCTGGTGGGGCCAGCACTTCCTGTTGGGCAGCCGTGTGTCGTGGCAGGCCCTGCTGCCCGGGGCGGTGTCGACCATGCTCGGCCTGGTCGGCCTGCGGTGGTTCTCCTACCAGGTGTTCTCCCCGCTCATCGTCAACAACGCGGTCACCTACGGCGCCCTGGGCACCACCCTCGTCGTGCAGTCCTGGCTCATCGGGGTCGGCTTCGTCGTGTTCGGAGGTGCCCTGCTGGGCCGCCACTTCCACGACGCCTACGTCGGGTGGCGGGCGGGGTGAGCCAGGCGGCGCACCGCGGTTCGCCGGGGGTGCGCGGCTGCCTGAACGTGGCTGTACGGAGGACCGGTATGCGTACAACGAGTGAGCCCCGCCCCTGAAAAAGGGCGGGGCTCACGTGAGAGCGCCGGGCAGGCCTTGCACCTGCATCTCCCCGCAGGAAGCGGGACGTCTTTCCTTGGACCACCAACGCACGGCCGAACGCCGGAAGTTGCGGCGCTCTGCGATGTACTCATCATAGCGTACGCCGGACGGCACCTGAGGGGGCCCCGCGGTGGCGCAGGGACAGGGACACCGCCACACTGAGCGCCGCGCCGATCCCGGCGCACAGCACCGCCCACGACCTCGCGAACGTGCAGGCGAGGATCGCGGCCGCGGTCACCGGCAGGACGCACTGCTGCGCGAGTGACCGTTTGTAGTGGCGCGCGTGCAGGAGCCAGGTGAAGAAGACGAATCCGGCAGCGGGGACGGTGACCGCGGCGGCGGCGCTCGATATGCCGATGTGCGCGTCTCCGACCGCCTGCCCGATCGCCACCTCGAGTCCCGCGCCGATCCCGGCCGCCATGGAGAAGACGAGATAGTGCCCGTACCCCCACAGGAAAGCGCTGCGGCCGGCCCGCAGATGCTCGTGGATGGGGACGGCGAAGTAGATCCAGTAGGCGGCGAACACGAGCAGCAGGCCCCCTGCCGCGATCGGCACCAGTTCCGTCGACCCGCCTCTGTCCAGAGCGCTCTGCACGGCGACGGTCGCGGCGGCGACCGTCTCGCCGAGGACGATCAGGGTGAACAGTCCGTAGCGTTCGGCGATGTGGTGGGGGTGCCAGGGGGTGGGGTAGGGGCGCTCGGCCAGCACGGGCACGGCGAGTTCCGCGGCCGCGAGCAGGACGAACACCCATGGCTTCGTCGCGCTGTACGGGAGGAAGCCGAACGCCACCCAGCCGATCTGCACGAGGACGACACCGACGGCGTACCGCAGGGCCGTGGCCTGCGCCGCGTCCTGCTCGCTGCGCGCCGCCCTGAGCCATTGGGTGGTCAGGCCCAGCCGCATCACCACGTAACCGACCACGACGATGGAGTAGTCCGTGTGGTCGAAGGCGCGAGGCACCCCCGCCGCCAGGATGAGGACACCCGCGATCTGCACCAGCGTGGTGAGCCGGTACGGGACGTCGTCCGTGTCGTACGCGGAGGCGAACCAGGTGAAGTTCATCCAGGCCCACCAGATGGCGAAGAAGATCATGGCGTAGCCCGCGACGCCCTGACCGGTGTGCCCGGCCTCCACGGCATGCGCCAGCCTGCTGCCGGCCTGCGCGACGGCCACCACGAAACACAAGTCGAACAGCAGCTCGAGCGGTGTGGCGACGCGGTGCGCTTCCCCTGGATCGCGCCTGACCATGGTCCGCAGCAATGGCCCCGCCGGGACTGTGCCGCCCGCCGGGCCTTCGACGCGTCCGCTCACGGTCTCCACTCCTTCCCGGCACCCGCCGCTGGTCGAGTGATGTGCCTTGAGTCGATCACATCATCCATGACGAGCGGGCCGTTCGTCAGGCCGGGGAGAGCGGCTCCGGGACCGGTTCGGCGGCACGCTGCCGGTATCGGCCGCCGGGGTGGGTGCGGGCGGTGGCCCGGACACAGGATCCGGACCACCGCACAAGGGGATCAGACGGCGTCCAGCTCGGCGAACTCCTCGGCCGTGAGCTCCAGTCCCGCGGCCGCCACCGAGTCGCGGATGGTCTCCGGGCGGCTGGATCCGGGGATGGGGACGACCACCGGCGACTTGGCCAGCATCCATGCCAGGCACACCTGCTGGGGGCTCACCCCGTGAGCCTCGGCGACGCGGGCGAACGGCGCGTAGACCGATCCGAGTTCACTCGCCCGGGAGATGCCGCCCAGCGGGCTCCACGGCAGGAAGGCGATACCGAGTTCGTCGCACAGCCGGAGCTCCGCCTCGCTGGAGCGGAACGCGGGCGAGAACTGGTTCTGGACGGAGACCAGACGGCCGCCGAGGATCTCACCGGCCTGGCGGATCTGGTCCGGGTCGGCGTTGGAGATGCCCGCCATGCGGATCTTGCCCTCGTCGAGGAGGTCCCGCACGGCACCGACGGACTCCGCGTAGGGGACCTCGGGGTCGGGACGGTGGAACTGGTAGAGGCCGATGGCCTCCACGCCCAGCCGGCGCAGCGAGGCTTCGCAGGCCTCCTTGATATGCCGGGGCGACCCGTCCAGGGTCCAGCTGCCGTCGCCGGGACGCAGATGGCCTCCCTTGGTGGCGACGAGGACGTCCGCGCCACGGTCGTGGGAGGCGAGGGCCTTGGCGATCAGGGTCTCGTTGTGACCGACCTCGTCGGCCTCGAGGTGATACGCGTCCGCGGTGTCGATGAACGTGACGCCCGCGTCGAGCGCCGCGTGGATGGTGGCGAGGGAACGCGCCTCGTCCGGCCTTCCCTCGATCGACATGGGCATACCGCCCAGACCGATCGCACTGACCTCGACGTCACCGATGCGGCGGGTGTGCATGAGCTCGTGCCTCTTTCAACTCTCGCTCGGAACCGTGCTCGGCCGGCCTCTGTCGGGGAAGACCCCGTCGGTGCCGGCACGTACACCAGCCTGGCCGCCCTGCGCTCAGAGGTCCAATAGAGGAATACGAACGCATTCAGCAGTACTTCAGCTGAATACTCCCCGGTCGGGCGGGCTCGGCGGCCCCGCAGCCCCGGTCGACGGACGTCCTGAGCGGTGACCGGATCCACAAGGCGCCGACGCACGTCCCACGCAACGGCGGGCAGATGAACGGAGGTCACACCGGCGATGTCCTGGCGGCAAGGTAAGAAAGGCCGCCCTCGGTTACGCACCGTGAGGCAACCATTCACTCGTTCGATTCGTATAACTCCGTGGAAGTACAGCGAGCCGGCAGGCGGAAGCAACGCCGGAGCGTGACCATCCGCTTGCCCGGGGAAGCACCGAACAAGGAGAGACGATGCGGCCGTTCGCACTCAACTACGCCCGCCACGCCGAGGATGCGGAGGTCAGCGCTCCGTACAGGTATGACTCCAGACTGCAGTTGAACGTGCTCCCCGACGGACGTATCGCCGCCCACGAATACGCAGTGTTGCGAGAGTGGGGGGCGACGACTTCCACCGCGGGCTCGAAAACGCACTTCGACGACTGATCACGGGTCGTCGACGATGACCGTGCTGATCCTTACCTGTGAACAGGATGTGACGGCGGACATGGTGGTGGCCGAGTTGAACGGAGCCGGTGTTCCGGTGGTCCGGCTCGACCCCGCGGACCTCCCTGGTGGTGTGGCGCTGTCCGGTGAGTACGCACACGGCTCCCTCCACGGACATCTGTCCGTCGGCGATCGTGTGGTGAGCACGAGCGGTCTGCGGTCCATATGGGTGCGCAGGCCCGGAGTTCCGGCCGCGCACGCCCCCGAACCGTCCGCCTGGCTGACCGAGGAGTCCGCGCAGGCTCTGTACGGGATGCTGCACGCCACCGGTGCGCGCTGGATGAACCGCCCCGACGCGGCCCGCCGGGCCCGCCAGAAGCCCTGGCAGCTCCATCTCGCCCAGCGCGTGGGACTCCCGGTACCGGCCACGCTGATCACGACCTTCCCGCAGGCCGCCCGGGACTTCGCCGAGCGCTTCCCCGATCTGGTGGTCAAGCCCGTCTCCGGCACGCACCCGGAGGACCCGCCGCGGGCCGTCCCCACCAGCCGTATCGCTCCGGACGCCGACTTCACCGCCGTCGCCTTCGGCCCGACCCTGCTGCAACGCCGGGTCGCCAAGTACGCCGACATCCGCCTCACCGCCGTCGGCGACCGCCTCCTGGCCGCCCGTAAGACGGCCGATCCGGACGCCGACGACATCGATGTCCGCTTCACCCCGTCCGACGACCCCTGGCGACCGGTGGACGTCCCGCCGCGCATCGCCACAGCCGTGCACGACTATCTGCGCCAGGCCGAACTGGCCTACGGCGCCTTCGACTTCGTGGAGGACGCCGACGGCATCTGGTGGTTCCTCGAGTGCAACCAGTCGGGCCAGTTCGGCTTCGTCGAGTTGGACACGGGCCAGCCGATCGCCCGCGCGCTGGCCGAATGGCTGGCACGTCATGAGCCGGAACCGGAGGCGAGCTTCACCAGTTCTGTCCCTGCGGCCCCTTGAGCGGGCGCGGGGCGCGTGCGCGCAATCCGATACCGGAAAGTCCTCGTGCCGACTCGCCACCAGGCGCACACAACTCGTCGACGCGGTCGACCCGCACACCTGGGAGGCTGCTCGCCGAACTCACGCCCGGGAAGCGCCGATTCACGCGGTCGGGCAGACCGGGTACCGACGCCGCTACGATGCGGCGGTGGTTGCCCGCCTGCCCAAACTGATCGCGACCGACCTGGACGGCACCCTGCTGGGCCGTGACGGTACCGTCTCCGCACGCACCCTGCGGGCCCTGCGCACCGTCGTCGAGGCGGGTGCCGACGTCGTCGTGGTGACGGCCCGCCCACCCCGGTACGTGGACGCCCTGGCCGCGGCGACGGGGCTGGGCGGCACGGCGATCTGCAGCAACGGCGCCCTCGTCTACGACCTGACCTCCCGTACCGTGATCCACTCCCGTCCGCTCGCGGTCTCGGCCGCCCGCACGGTCGCCACCGTGCTGAGCCGGGCCGTCCCGGGCATCGGCTTCGCCGTGGAGGCGGGTCTGAGGGTCCACTACGAACCGGCCTACACGATGCGGCACCCGGGCGACCGCGAGGCCGAGTTCGCTGTGCCTTCCGTTGCCCACCTGTGGGCGGTGGAGTCCCCCATCGTGAAGCTCCTCGCCCACTCCGCCGAGCACGAGGCCGACTTCCTCCTGACCGTCTCCGAGCGCCATGCCGCCGGCCACGCCCACTTCACCCACTCCGGCGGCCGGGGGCTGCTCGAGATCAGCGCCCCCGGCGTCACGAAGGCGGACACGCTCTCCGCCCTGTGCGCGACCCGCGGCATCGGCGCCGACGACGTGGTCGCCTTCGGTGACATGCCGAACGACCTGGCCATCCTGAAGTGGGCAGGTTCCGGCTACGCCATGGCGAACGCCCATCCCTCGGTCCGCGCAGCGGTGCCACGGCACACCGTCTCGAACGAGGAGGACGGGGTGGCACTGGTGCTGGAGGACCTCTTCAACGCTCCAGGAGCGTGAGGTGCCGACCGGCCGGTGTGCCGATCACCGTGCCGAGCGGCACCGCGATCGGCCTGCGAAGGCTCAGTACCCGGCAGTCAGCGCGCCGTCGACGGCGAGAGCCGCGCCGTTGATGAACGGGCTCTCGTCACTGATCAGGAAGGTGGCGAACGCGGCGATCTCCGTCTCGTCGGCGGCTCGGCCCGTCGGCTGCTTGTCGAGGAGGAAGCCCGCGGCTTCCGGGCTGCTCTCGACGACACCGCGCCACAGCGGAGTGTTCACCAGGCCCGTCACCAGGGCATTGACCCGCACGCCTTCTCTGGCCGCGTCGAGCGCCGTGGAACGGGTGAGGCCCACGACCCCGTGCTTGGCAGCCGAGTAGGCCACGGCCGCCGGATCACCCACCACACCGACCACGGATGCGTTGTTGACGATGGAGCCGCCGCCGCTGGCCACGATCGCCGGAATCTCGTACTTGAGGCTGTAGAAGACGCTGGTCAGGTTGAGGGCGACGGCACGGTCCCAGAAGGACGCGTCGATGTCCCGGATCGCTCCCTGACTGTTGCCGCCGCCCGCGTTGTTGAAAGCGCCGTGCAGGCCGCCGAACTCCCTGACGGCGACGTCGACCAGGTGGGCGACCTCCTCCTCGACCGTCACATCAGTCGGGACGAACAGGGCCTTGCCGCCCTCGCGGGCGATCTCCGCCGCGGTCGCCTCGCCGCGCTCCTTGTCACGGGCTCCGATGAGCACGGTCGCGCCCTCGGACGCGGCTCGCCGGGCGAAGGCCGCGCCCATACCGGAGGTGCCTCCGGTGACGATGACGACCTTGGACTGAAGACGGTGGGACATGGTTCTCCTTTCGTTGCCCGGCATGCGGGAGCTGCCGTGCGCGCAGGTGTGAGCGGACTTCGCCTCAGTGGACCGGGGCCGGCACTTCCAGGGCCTCTGTCTCGGCCGCGGACGCGCTGTGGTCCGGGCGGGGGGCGTTGACCGCGATGAACGAGAACAGCGCGGACAGGACCAGGAAGCCGACGGCCCACCAGTAGGCCGTGCTGAATCCGTGGACCAGTGCGGCGTCGGTCGCCGCCCTGCCGTGTGCGTGGGAGGCGAGGTAGGCGGTGGTGGAGCTGGCGGCGACGGTGTTGAGCAGGGCGGTGCCGACCGAGCCGCCGACCTGCTGGGAGGTGCCGACCATGGCGGAGGCGATGCCTGCGTCCTGAGGGGCGACTCCGTGGGTGCCCAGGCTCATGGCGGGCATGAAGGCGGTGCCGATACCGACGCCGGTGATGATCTCGGCGACGGCGAGGAGGCCGTAGGAGCTGTCCCTGTCCAGCAGGGCGAGCAGGAGCACACCGAGCCCGCTGACGAGGTAGCCGGCGGCCATCAGCAGGCCGGGGCGCATCCGGGCGGACAGCCGGGTGCCGACGACCATGGAGCCGAAGCCCTGCGCGACCCCCAGCGGCACGAACGCGAAGCCGGTCGCGACCGGGGAGTAGCCCCTGACGAGCTGCAGGTAGTAGCTGAGGAAGAGGAACATGCCGAACATGCTCATGACGCCGAAGCCGACGGAGAGATAGGCGCCGGCCCGGTTGCGTTCGGTCAGCACATGCAGCGGGAGCAGCGGGGACCTGATCCTGCTCTGCGCGATCAGGAAGGCCAGCAGGAGCACCACGCTCACGATGAGCATGGTGAGGGTGAGGCCGGAGCCCCAGCCGCGGCTCTCGGCCTCGGAGAAGCCGAAGACCAGGGCGACCAGTCCGAGGGTGGCGAGGATCGCGCCGGGTACGTCGATGCGGCTGTGCTTTTCCTCGTTGGGGATGTCGTGCACCACGGTGAGGGCGCCGATGATGCCGATGACGGCGATCGGGATGTTGACGAACATGGACCAGCGCCAGTTCAGGTACTGAGTGAGGACGCCGCCCAGGAGCAGGCCGAGGACACCGCCCGCGGTGGCGATGGCGCCGTAGATGCCGAAGGCCTTGGCCCGCTCCCTGGCGTCGGTGAAGGTCAGCGATATCAGGGCGAGCGCGGCGGGGGCGAGCAGCGCGCCGAAGACACCCTGGCCGGCCCGGGCGACCAGCAGGGTGCCGAGGTTGCCCGCGGCTCCGCCCAGTGCTGAGGCCAAGGCGAAGCCGACCAGGCCGATGGTGAAGGTCCGCTTGCGGCCCAGCAGGTCGCCCAGTCGGCCGCCCAGGATGAGCAGACCGCCGAAGGCCAGTCCGTAGGCGGTGATGACCCACTGGCGGCCGTTGTCGGAGAAGTGCAGCGCATCCTGGGCGGACGGCAGCGCGATGTTCATGACCGCACTGTCCAGGAACACCATCAACTGGGCGATGGAGATGAAGAACAGCGCCGCCCAGCGGCGGGGGTTGGGGTGACTTGTTGCAGACATGGGAAAGGCAGATCTCTCGTGCAGGAGGAGGCATTACGAGCGGGTGATGCGGAGCTTCGGGACGCGGCATCGTTCGAAGACGCCGCCCTTCGACGGGTGGGTGAGCCCGCGACGCATTGCTGAGCCCGATGGGCATGTGCCGCGACGAGAACGCGGGGACGTGCGGGAGGCAGGCGGCCGAGCCGGTCCGTGCGGGGACCGTTCCGGGGGGTCAGCTCGGGGGTGTCAGCGCAGCTTGCGGAACGTCTCGCGGACGTCGCCCACAAAGGCCTCGGGGTTCTCGAAGTGGCCGAAGTGGCCGCCTTTTTCGTGTGCGTTGACGTTGACCACGTTGAACAGGCTCCGAGTGGGCCCGTTCTCGAAAGCGGCGATGCGCTCCTCGACCGTGCGTACGCCCGGCGGGTAGACGTCGCCGAGCAGGAAGGTGAATCCGGCCGGGGGCTCGACCATCGGCTGCCGGCCGTGCAGCGGCGTCCAGGGGTGGCGGATGGTGTTGCGGTACATGCGGATGGAGGAGCCGATGGACTGCGTCACCCAGAAGGTCGTGGCCTGGGCGAGGATGAAGTCCCGGGAGAAGACCGCGTCGAAGTCGCCGTTCTTGTCGCTCCACTTCTTCCACCGCTGCAGCAGCCAGGCGAGCATGCCGATCGGGGAGTCGTGCAGGCCGTGCGAGAGGGTCGACGCGTCCAGCATGTGCACGGCCACGTGGGAGGCGTAGGTCGAGTGCATCTTGAGGATGTCCGCACGCAGCTCCGGTGAGGCGTCTGCGGGGATCTGCTCACCGCCTGTGAGGTCCCAGTAGCGGTCGTGCTGGAACATGCCCGGGGGAAGGTCGTGGCCGTAGTGCAGGCCGATGATGCTGTCGCCGTACTTGTGGCCGAGGGCGCTGTTGACCAGGGCCCCGTAGTCGCTGCCCAGCGAGCCGTACTTCTCGTAGCCGAGGACCTCGGTCATCAGGGTGTGGAGGATGTCGGCGATCTTCCAGTAGTTCAGGTCACCCCTGCCGACCGGGGTGGACCAGCCGAAGCCGGGCAGGGTCGGCATGATGACGTCGAAGGAGTCGGCCGGGTCGCCCCCGTGGGCGGCTGGGTCCGTCATCGGGGCGATCAGCGGGTGGCTGAACTCACCCGGCCACGGCCAGCCGTGCAGGACCAGAAGGGGCGTCGGGTTCGGGCCCTTGCCGCGCTCGTGGATGAAGTGCAGCGGGGTGCCGTCGATCTCGACCTTGAACTGGCTGTACCCGTTCAGGCGCTCCTCCGCCCCGCGCCAGTCGAACCCGTCGGCCCAGTACTCGACCAGCGGCTTGAGGTAGGCGGTGCTCAGGCCGTAGTACTCCTCCTCGTTGTCCAGGTCGTCGAAGAAACGGGTCGCCTTCAGACGGGACTTGAGGTCGTCCAGGACGTCCTGCGCCACATCGATCGTGAACCGCTCCGGCGAACGGTTGCTGTCGTCACTCATGAAGCACTGCTTTCTTACGAAGGTGGGGAGGGGAAGACCGGTGCCCAGTCGTGCGGGTCACCGCGGTGTCAGGAGGTGAGGTCCAGACGCAGCCGGGTCAGCTTGAGCTCGGCGATGTACCAGGAGCCGTCGACCTGGACGAACCGCGCGTGGTAGTGGCCGAAGCCGTGCATCCCCTTGAACGGGAACACCTCGGACACCTCGGCGTCCTCGGGCCGGGTGATGATGTCCTCCATCGCCCACACGCCCTGGGCCGAGGTCGGCGACTCGACGTCGATCTCGTCCGAGAACAGGTGGTGGACCAGCACATGGCCCGGGCCCCCGGCGGCACCGACCGTCGCCGCGATCTCCTCACGGCCCTCCATACGCAGCCACACAGAGCCGTCCGGCTTGAGCGGGGTGAACGTGCCGTCCGGCGTGAACAGACCCGCCAGGTCCTGCCAGCGCTGGTGATCCGCGTAGCGGACGTAGCGCGCCATCAGACGGCGAAGATCCTCGATGGTGCTCAGACGCTCGACAGCGTCCATGCCCGATCACCTTCCATTCGGTTTCAGTGGTGTGCGTCCGGCTAGCGGCGGCAGTGGGAAAGAGCGGCCTCAGCAGCCGAGACGACCGGCGCCTGAACGGCGCACGACCAGCCCGTTCACCCAAGCGGACCGGGCGGTCATGTTGACCGTAACACGAAAGCGGACCAAGCGGTCATGTTGCGCGTCACAACATGACCGGTAGGTCACATTGATTTGCCGTCAACATGACTGACCGGTCACATTCACCGGTCCCGAATGTGACCGAGCGGTCCGGTTGCATTAGACTCGATTGAGGAAGAGGGAGGACCGCCATGACGAACCCGGCAGGGAAGCCGATGCGCAGCGACGCCGTACGAACCAGGAAGCTCCTGGTGGACGCGGCGACGGAGGCATTCGCCGAACAGGGCACGGAGGTGTCCGTCGCACAGATCGCGGAGCGCGCCGGGATCGGCAAGGGGACAGTGTTCCGACACTTCCCCACAAAGGACGATCTTCTGGCGGCGATCGTCACCGAGAAGATGTACGCCCTCGCGGCGACCGGTGAGCGACTGACGCAGGCCGAGGACCCGGCACACGCACTGCACGAGTTCATGAGCGCCGGGATCGAGTTGCAGGTGGAGGACCGTGCCTTCTGCGAGGTCGTCCACGGGGTGGCTCCCCATCATCCCGAAGTGCGCAACAGCCAGGAGACGCTGAATGCGGTCACCGACGCGCTGACCGACCGCGCCCGCCGGCACGGAGCCATCCGCCAGGACATCACCGGTCAGGACATCTCGCTGCTGATGAGCGGGATCTACCAGACGGCATCCCCGCTGCAGGCGACGCAGCCGCATCTGTGGCGGCGCTATCTGCACCTGGTCTTCGACGGCTTGCAAGCCGCCGACGCGCCGACACTGCCTGGCCCCCCGCCCCACCCCGAGACCCCGGCCACCCCCGCCCGCCTCTAATGCTCAGGCCCGGGCCGGGTCTCCAATGCCTCTGGCCCCGGCCGGGTCAGGCCGCCGGCAGCCGCACTACCCGCCGCCGTCCGCCCTCTATCGGGGTGCCTGCCTCGACCTGTGGCGGTTCAGGCGGACGCCGCACCGGTCGCCTGCACCGCAATGATTCACCGCGTTTCGCTCGCCGGGCAGAGACGACCATTGGTTTCTGCCTGAAAGGAGTTGTCTCGGCCCCGGCGAGGCGCTCGTGCGGCTCGGCGCCGCGGGCGTGAACTACATGGACACGGGCATACGGCAGCAGGGCGCCACCGGCTGGGCCGCGCCGCTGGTCCTGGGCGCGGAAGGGGAGGGTCGCGTCATCGCGCTCGGCGAGGGCGTCGACGGGCTGACCATCGGTGACCGCGTGGCCTGGTATGACCACCCCGGCAGCTACGCCGAGCTCATCGCCATCCCCGCCGACTCACTGGTGAAGATCCCCGAGGGCATCGCCGACGAGACGGCGGCCGCAGTGATGTTGCAGGGGATCACGGCACACCACATGATCACGGAGACCTACCGGGTCAAGCCCGGCGACACGGCTGTGGTGCACGCGGCGGCGGGTGGCGTGGGCCTCCTGCTGACGCAGATGGCCAAGGCCCGAGGCGCCACGGTGATCGGCCTCGTCTCCCGCGACGAGAAGGTGGCGACAGCGCGGGACGCCGGCGCCGACCACGTCCTCGTGTGGTCCGGCGGCGGCTTCGAGGACCGGATCAGGGAGTTGACCGGGGGCGAGGGCGCCCATGTCGTCTACGACGGCGGCGGCACTCCGACGTTCCGGTCGTCGCAGCTCGCGCTGCGCTCGCACGGAGTGCACGCCTACTACGGCCCGATGATGGGCGTGCCGTCCATCAGGCCGAACGACCTGCCCCGCAGCATCTTCCTGTCGTACCCGGTGCTGCACGATCACGTGCCCACACGCGAGGCCCTGGTCCGACGCACCGGCGAGATCTTCGACATGATCCTCGCCAAGAAGCTCACACCACTCGTCGGAGGCCGCTACCCCTTGAAGGAAGCGGCGCGGGCCCACAAGGACATCGAATCACGCACGACCGTCGGAAAGCTGCTGCTCACCCCTGGCCGCTGAGTCGAAGGCCATGCCCGCGCCGTGGACAGGGCACGTTACCCGGGTTCAGGATCTGCCGAACCGATGAGTGTCCCGGCCTAACGGTTCACGGACGACATACCGGCCTCGTCGTAGCGCTGTCCGGCAGCCTCCGGGAGTTCGGCGTCGATACGCGCGAGATCGTCCTTCGTCAGCTCCACATCCACCGCGCCGACGTTCTGTTCGAGGTAGGAGCGGCGCTTGGTGCCCGGGATCGGGACCAGGCCCTCGCCCCGCGCCAGCACCCAGGCGATCGCGAGCTGCGCCGGCGTGACGTCCTTCTCGGCGGCGATCTCCTTCACCTTCTCGGCGAGCCTGAGGTTCGCGTTGAGGTTGTCGCCGGTGAAACGGGGTCCGCTGCGCCGGAAGTCGCCCTCGTCCAGTTCCTCCGGGGAGGAGAACCGGCCCGCGAGGAAGCCGCGTCCCAGCGGCGAGTAGGGCACGAACCCGATCCCGAGCTCACGGCATGCGGGCAGCACCTCGGCCTCCGGGTCGCGGCTCCACAGCGAGTACTCGGTCTGCACCGCGGTGATCGGATGGACGGCGTGGGCACGGCGGATCGTCTCCGCCCCCGCCTCGCTCAGGCCGATGTGGCGTACCTTGCCCTCCGCGACCAGTTCCGCCAGCGCCCCGACGGTCTCCTCGATCGGCACATCGGGGTCGACACGGTGCTGGTAGTAGAGGTCCACGTAGTCGGTCCCGAGCCGTTTGAGCGAGCCGTGGATCGAACTGCGTACGTGTTCCGCCGAACCGTCCTGCTTCCCGATGGTGCTCATGTCACCCGGGACGGCGTTGTCCATCCGGTAGTTGAACTTCGTAGCGATCACATACTCGTCACGGTGGCCTTTGATCGCGCGTCCGACCAGCGACTCGTTCGTGAGCGGTCCGTACAGCTGGGCGGTGTCGAGGAAATTGACACCCAGTTCGAGGGCGCGCTGGATGGTCTTGATGCCCTCTTCCTCGTCGGTCGTGCCGTAGAAGGCGGACATCCCCATGCAGCCGAGGCCGATGGCCGAGACCTCCAGGTCCCCAAGCATGCGCTGCTTCATGTTCCCCGCAGCCTTTCGTCGCGATTGTCGTTGTGCTGTTCGACGGGCTCGGACCTCGCCCGGCCCCTTCCGCCCCGGCGAGCCGGGCCCGTCGCCTCCCGGCCGCCGCACCGGAGCCCGCGAGGCGCCATCACCTCCATGGAGCAACCGGTCGTGTGAATCGGCATCTCGGCGGCGCGATGCCGACGCAGTGAACGCTAGGACTTCGCGTGCGCTCGAAGTCAAGGGCCACTTGGCCAAGGGGCCCCTTCGGGCGACGACCATCTGCTGGTCCGGGCCTCCCCTGTCCTGCCGGGCGGAGGCCGCAACCCGGACGGGCTATCGCAGGACCATGGGTCGCGTACCCGTCTGCCGCACGGATATCCCTGCCCAGGGCGTCCGTCGGCCCGGCCCGGGGCCACAACCCGCCGGGCGATCTTCAGGCCGTTCCCACACCCTGGTCGCGAGGCCCGCCCGAGCCGGGCAGCCGCTCCGCGGGACATCACCCCCCTCCCGCCGCGCCCCCAGACGCCACACAAGGAAGTACGGCAATGAAATTGACGACGTACGCGCTCATCCCGGCGTTGCAAGACGCCCACGACGCCCACGCCGCGGTCATCGACAGATTCCGGACGGACATGCCGGTCACCCCCGTCGGTCCGCACCGCCAGGCCATGGAACACCACCTCGCCGACGCCCAGGTGTACTTGGCCCGTATCGACGACCACGTACGTGCCATCCGCCCCCGGCACCTGCTGTTCGACACCACCGCCGTGATCCGCACCCTCGTTGCGGGCGCCGTCCGCGCGGCGCGTGTGCCCCTGGAGGTCGGCGCTGTGATCGCCGATGGGGTGCTGTACGCGGGACGTCCGGCCACCGGGCACCGGCTGGTGAGGACCGTCGAGGGGGAATACGCGGTCGCCGCCCGGGCGCTCGCGGCCTGCCGGGTCGGCGAGAGCATCGCCGCCCTCACCGACGACGAGCGGGCCATGGACCTGCTCGGCGGGCTGCGCCACCTGGACGAGCGGATTCTGGAGACGCTGGAGAACAGTCTTGAGCAGCTGGCCCAGACCCTGGTCATGGCGGCCGCCGACGACAGCCTCTCGCTCCGGACAGGCGGTATGAAAACGCAGGGGGCGCAGCTGTCCGGAGTACGCAGCGGTCAGCTGTGGCAGGAGGACCGGACGGGTAGCAGGGCCGGCACCGGTCCGCAAGGGGTGGCCCCGGCCCCCTGGGCGGGATCGATGGACGACGTCAAGCACCGCATGGGGACCACCGGCTGACCGGAGGCCGCGTCCACGTGTGCGGCTCCGGCACGAGCGTGCACCCGCCGTCCTCCGGACCGGCGGACGACCGGGCACTTCCGGTGCGGACGGGCCGGCGGCGTCTGCCGGCCCTCCCGGCCACGTCGCTTCAGGTGAGGCTGCCCCGTTCGCAGATCCGGCGGGCGACCTCGCGGAGTTTGACGTTGTGCTCCTGTGAATACCGTCGGAGGACGTCGAAGGCATCTTCCTCCGTGAGGTGGTGGCTGCCCATGAGGATGCCCATCGCCTCACCGATGGTGTGGCGGGTGGCGAGGGCGGACTGGAGCTGTGCGTGCGTGCGGGCGCTGGAGAAGGCGACCGCCGCATGCGAGGCCAGCAACCAGCCCGCGGTCTCGCTGGCCTTGGTGAAGGCACCGGGCCGGCGGGAGTAGAGATTCAGCGCGCCCAGGTCCTCGTCCTCGGTGAACAGCAGGAAGCCCATCATGCTGCCCAGCCCCAACGCGCGGGCTCGTGGCCCGTATTGGGACCAGCGTGGCTGCTCGTCGGTGAAGTCGGCGATCCTGAACACCCGCTCCCCCGCAGCGGTCCGGGCGGCATCGAAACAAGGGCCTTCCCGCAGGCGCTCCTGCAGCCGGTCGCTCTCGCTGACGAGTCGGTGGGTCGGAGCCAGCGACTCCACCACGTCTCCGTGCAGGATGAGGATGCCCGCCGCATCACAGCCCTCCACCAGCTCGGTCGCCGAGCCGGTGATCCTCGCCAGCGTGGCGTCGACCGTTTCCTGCGCCAGCAGCTCGCGCGCCATGGAGGCCAGCTGCTCCGCGAAATCTCGCCAGTCCATACCTTCCTCCGTCTGGCCCCGGACCGGCAGGGCTCCCCTATCACCCTGGCACGGGTGGGCCCGCCCGTGCGACGCAAGACGGGACGACGGGCAGACGGGGACGCTCCGGGGACTGGCGGACGGCCGGGTGGGACGACCACGAGGGCGGAGTGTGGCCCGAGCGGGCCCTGCGCCTGCGACGCCTGGTCGACGAGGGCCGCGCCGCGCCCGGCCGGGGGACAGGAGAACCGCCGCTCAGCTCTTCCTGCGGCGGTACGCCCACCACACGACCGCGGCACCCGCGGCGGCCGACAGCACCACGGTACGGTTGCCGCGCACTGCCACCGCGCCTTCCGCCGCTTTCCGGCGTACCGGTTCGGGCGTCCGCTGCTCCAGGAGGTGCCCGGCCTGACCGGCCTTGACCCGGGCCTGGCCGGCGGCCTCGGACGCCTTGTCCTTCACCGTCGCGGGCACCTTCTCCTGCACCCGGTGGGCCGCCTCGGCGGCCTTGGTCCTCACTTCCTCGGCCTTGAGGCCCGCCTGCTCCCTGACCTCGGCCGCCTTCGCCCGGGCGCGTGCCTTCACATCGGTCTTGCCGACCAGCGCCGCGACCGTCCGGCCGAGTTCCTCCCGGGTACGCTCGACCTGCTTCGCCAACTCGTCCGGATTCGTAGCGGATTGCTCCTCGCGGGACATCTTGCTCATCGGTGTGCACTCTCCTTGATCTCGGCCACGTCGGCCTTGACGCTGTCGATGGTCTGTTCAGGGGCGGGGGGTGCGGCCCCGGTGAACTGTTTCCTGCCGGTCAGCGCCATGACCGAGGTGATCGCGCCCAACAACGCCGTCATGATCAGAGCGGCGGCCCACACGGGCAGCACCAGCGCCAACGCCGCGATCGCGGTGGCGACGAGGGCCTGCAGCGTGAGCATGCCGACCACGCCCGCGCCCCCGAAGAGCCCACCACCCCTGGCGTAGCGTCCGCCCTTCTCCTTCACCTCCGCCTGTGCCAGCTTCAGTTCGCCGCGCACAAGAGCCGTCAGCTGCTGCGAAGCCTGCTGCACCAGCTCGCTCACCGGCTCCGCGCCCGAGCCTCGAGCACCCTGGCCCGGCGGGGCGGAGTACGACTTCGCGTCCGACACGAACGATCCCCTCTCGTCTCGGTCTTGGCACAGGTGCCTCGCACCCGGCCGTCCGGTGAGGGCGCGGGTACCCCGATCGGGCCCGTTCAGCATCAGGCGTCGCTGACCGCGTTCCCTTGCGAACTCGTCCGCCGGTCGCCGCACTTGACAGCTGGGTCTCAGCGGATCCGGACCATGGACCGCGGCTGTGGGAGCCGGGCCGGTTCAGCAGGCCGCGCGGGCATCCCGCACATGCCCGCCCGCTTCCGCACCGGCGGCCACACGAGCGACCGGGCGGTCGTCGACACCGCCATCGAACCGGACTGTCCCGGCAGCGGGCGCCACGCTGCACATACGGCCGGCCGGGGCGGAGCGCCGCCTGTGCTCCGGGCCGATGTCCAGACCGGCCGCCCAGAGACACCCGGGTCAGCGGTTTTGCGGCGGGAACAGGGTGTTGCACCGTACAAGTGGTGTATCCCCTGACACAGTCGTAGCGTCGGGACAGAAAACAGCCCGGCGACGGCATATGGGTCCGAAGACAGGCGGCATGGAGCGGACATGCGCAGACACTCAGTCAGTACGACGGTCACCCTGTGTGCCGTCGCATCGCTCGCGGCGGCCATGGGGCCCGCGTCCGCCGCGCCCGTGGCGGCACCACCGAGCGTGCACACCGAGGCCCGGCAGCCGGAACAACCCGTACTGGTCGACTGTCTGTGGCAGCCGCAGGTGCACCCCGGCGACTTCATGATCGCGTGCGGCGACGGCAACAGCCGCCTCTCCTCGCTCCGCTGGTCGCAGTGGGGCCCGGACGCGGCTCTGGCCACGGGCATCAATCTGGTGAACGACTGCAAGCCGTACTGCGCGGCGGGCAAGTTCCACTCGTACCCGGTGGTCGTGCGGCTCGACCGCCCGGAGCCCTGGAAGAAGCACCCGCAGACGCAGCAGTTCACCCGGATGAGTCTCGTCTACACCGACGACAGGCCGGAGGGATTCGAACAAGCAGTGACGTATCCCCTGTGGAGCTGACCTGGAACTGGCCTTCCGGGCGACCGCCCTGTTCCGACCCCCGACGGAGTTGCCGTGAAATTCGGAATCGCGACCTTCATCACCGATCAGGGCATCCGCCCCGCCCCGCTGGGCAGGGCGCTGGAGGAGCGGCTGTTCGACTCACTGTTCATCGCCGAGCACTCCCACATCCCGGTGGACCGTCAGTCCCCCTACCCGGGCGGCGGTGAGCTGCCGCAGATCTACTACCGCACCCTCGACCCCTTCGTCGCCCTGAGCACGATCGCCGCGGTGACCGAGCGGCTGCTGCTGGCGACCGGTATCGCCCTGATCCCGCAGCGCGACCCGATCATGACGGCCAAGGAGGTGGCCTCGCTCGATCTGGTCTCGGACGGCCGTGCCGTCTTCGGCGTGGGCGTCGGCTGGAACCGTGAGGAGATGAGGAACCACGGTGCCGACCCCACGACCCGCGGCCGGCTCACCGACGAGCGACTGCGGGCCATCCGGGAGCTGTGGACCACGGACAAGGCGGAGTTCCACGGCGAGTTCGTGAACTTCGACCCCGTCTTCTCCTGGCCCAAACCCGTGCAGCAACCGCACCCTCCGATCTACGTCGGTGGCGGCGAGGGCGCCTTCCCACGCGTGGTGCAGCTGGGTGACGCATGGCTGGCCAACAGTGTCCCGCCGGACAAGCTCGGCCCTCAGATCGAGCGGCTGCGTTCGCTTGCCGGCCGCGATGTGCCGGTGACGGTGTACGCGATTCCCGACGACCCCGAGCAGATCGAGGGCTACATCGCGCTGGGCGTCGAGCGGCTGCTGTTCTATCTGCCGACGACGCCCGAGCGCGAGACGCTGGAGAAGCTCGATCAGCTCGCCGAGGTCGCGGCCCGCTACTCCTGAGGTCCTGTTTCTCTTCTGGCCGAAACCCACGTTTATCCACCGCGCCAGGGATCACTCGCTGCGGTGACACCGAAGTCAGACACGACTGGAGTGAGCAACGGTGGCTGGAGACCAGAAGGCCAAGGGCAAGATGGAGCAGGCCAAGGGCAAGACCAAGCAGACGGTCGGCCGTACCGTCGGCAACGAGAAGATGGCCGCCGAAGGCCGTGCCGAGAAGGCGAAGGGCGCCGCGCGTCAGGCGAAGGAGAAGACCAAGGACGTCTTCAAGGACTGACGAGCGCGACACCCGCGGCGGGGCCACCGTTCGGCCGAACGGTGGCCTCGCCGCTCATCGATACGACCCGGGCCCTCAGGAGACGTGACGGAAGATGCTGGCAGGGCCGATCACGTCGGGGCCGAACTTCGCACGGATGCGGTCGCTGACCTCCTCGGCGACCAGCCGGGCCTCCCAGGCCCGGTCCAGACTGACCTGCTGGGCGACCTGCCGGCGTCCACCAGATCCTCGCCCCTCAGCACGATTCCCGTCAGCCGACCGCGTTGCAGGCCCGCGGCGTCCATCAGCCGGTAGGCCAGGGCACGCAGGTCGTCGTCATGCGCGAAAGCCTCCGGGAGACGGCGGGTCTTGTCCCAGCGGGCGCCGCCCGCGAACCGCAGCGTGAGTGTCAGGCCCCGGGCGGCCTGGCCGCGGCGGCGCAGCAGATGCCCGAGCCGTACGACCAGTTCCAGCAGCGCCGCGCGCACGTCGGCGCCGTCGAGGGTGTGCCGGGCGAAGGTGCGGCTCACCACGGCGGAGACGGGAAGCTCACGGGGCACCACCGGCCGGGGGTCGATGCCCCGGGCCCGGTCCGCGGCAAGGCGGCCGCCCTTTCCGCCCAGCAGCCGTTGCACCGTGGCCGGCGGCACGGCGGCGAGCAGTCCCACGCAGTGGATGCCGGCGTCCCGCAGCACCTTCGCCTCGCGGGGGGCGATGCCGTGCAGGGCTTCCACGGGCAGCGGTCCCAGCCACTCGGTGACATCGGCGGGGCCGACGGCAAGGACACCGCCGGGCGGGCCGATCAGGCCGGAGGCGGTGGCTGCCACGGTGATCGAGGGGCCGATCCCGACGCGTACGTCCACACCGAGACGGGAGATCGTGCGAACCCTCAGCACCTCCCCCAGCCTGCGGGCACCGGCGCCGTGATAGCGCAGCGCCCCCTTCAGCTCCACGAGCGCGGCGGACGGCGGCAGGGCCTGAACGACCGGGGAGAGTTCCGCGAGTTGCTCCAGCACCTGCCGGTAGGTCTCCTGCGGCAGGCGGTCGGGGCATCGCACATGCATCACCGTGGACACCTCGCGTGCCTTCCCCTCCACGGTCATCGCACCCACCTCCTGCCCCACCATATCGAACGAAAATTCGAACATGCGAGGGCGTCAGGCCGCGGACCTGGCGACATACCCGGTGGACCCAGTGACCTGCCGACGACGGCGGTCAGTTCTCCGACGGGATCCGGGCCGCGATCTCCCGTGCCAGCCGGTCCGCCCCTGCGGACATCGGCTCGCCCTCCGCGGCCACCGTCACCAGGATCCCCAGGAGGTCGTGCGCCTCCTCCAGGCTCAGCAGAGCCAGTGACTGCGTCGTGTGCTCGACCGGAGCGAACTCGAGGCCGTCGACATCGATGTGCTCGTACTCGTCCATGACCTGGGCAACGTACCCGGCCTGCCGCCTGCCACACGCGAGCGGCGCCGGCCGGGCATCGCCGAGACGGGCCGGAAGCCGTTGGCTCAGCGCCTGTCGCCGCGGCACAGAGGCCCCTGGGAACCGCTCTTATGGCGGACACCCGTCCGGGCAAGCCGCGGAGGCGAGCCGCCCCATCCGCGTATCCTCGGTGCGCATCCCACCCAGGACGAAGCCGCGCGCGGTCACACCGTATGGCTCAGCGCACTCTCCACCGCGGTCGTGATCGGGCCCGGATGCGGCGGGACGGCGGTACCGTCCACCCGGACCGTCGGCGTGCCCCGCATGCCCTGTTCGAAAGCCCGCTCGGTCACGTACGGCGGCCAGTCGAGATGGCCGCCGGCGTGCACGCAGGCCGCGAAGGAGCCGGTCAGCCCCGCCTCCGCGCCCAGCGCGACCAGGTCGCTCTCGGGGAGCCCGGGACCACCCTCCGGCGGCTCGGCGGCGAAGAGCCGGTAGTGGTACTCGAGGAACCTGCCGCCGTCGGCCGCGCAGCCGGAGGCCGCCGAGGCCCGGGTGGAATAGCGGTCGGTCGACATCGCGTCGAGAATCGCCACCGGGTGGTACACAGCGGTGATCCGGCCGTCCGAGACCAGAGCGTCCACCACCGGGCCCGACGTCTCGGCGAACATACGGCAGCAGTACGGGCACTGGAAGTCGACGTACACATCGACCACGACCGGCCCGCCGCCGACGACCACACCGTCGCCGTGCTCGTTGGTGAACGCGGGGAACTCGGCCGGCTTGAGCCCTTCTGGTCCATCCATGGGGTCCTCCTCGAGCCTGTGGGCCGCCGGCGCCGCATCAGGCCGATGCCGCCCCGCGGCACACTGCTCGCACGGGTACCCCCTTCTTCACCTCTGTCGCGCCCGGCAGTGCACGACCCGACCCGGCGAACGCCTGCCCGGAGTCGTCAGGGCACGCGCGCAGTCCACTCGGGCGAAGAGAACTTCGTGACGGCGAGTTCCTCGGCACGCTCGAGTTCCTCCCCGGTGAGCCGGCCGTCGCTGAGGCCGTAGCGCATCCGGAAGGAACGGATCATCCGGTCGATGACAGCTTCCCGGGACAGTCCCGTCTGCCGTCTCAACGGGTCAACGCGCTTCTTGGCGCTGCCCGTTCCCTTGTCGGACAGTTTCTCCCGGCCGATCCGCAGGACCTCGAGCATCTTGTCGGCGTCGATGTCGTAGGACATCGTCACGTGGTGGAGGACCGCGCCTGGACCGCCTTCAGGGCCGACCGCCCGCTTCTGCGCGGCTCCCGCGATCTTGCCGGCCTCCGTCGCGATGTCGTTGAGGGGCTGGTACCAGGCCTTGATGCCCATGTCGTCGAGGGCGCCCAACACCCAGTCGTCGAGGTAGGCGTAGGAGTCGGCGAAGGAGAGCCCGTTCACCAGGGAGGCGGGGACGGAGAGCGAGTACGTGATGGTGTTCCCGGGTTCCACGAACATGGCCCCGCCACCCGAGATGCGCCGCACCACGGTCATCCCGTGGCGTCGGACGGCTTCGGGGTCGACCTCGTTCTTCAGCGACTGGAAGCTGCCGATGACCACGGCCGGTGCACCCCACTCCCAGACCCGCAGCGTGGGCGGACGGCGGCCGGCGGCGACCTCCGCGGTGAGGACTTCGTCGAGCGCCATGTGCAGGGCGGGCGGCTGGGGGCCTTCGTGGATGAGCTGCCAGTCGTAGTCGGTCCAGTCCGTCGCCTGGGCGACGGCGCGGCGGACCGCGACGGCGACGCCTTCCGGGGTCAGGCCGTACATGACGGTCCCCTCGGGAAGTCCTGCCTCGACGCGTCTGGCCAGCTCGGCGGCCTCCGTGGCGACGGGCGCCCCTTCGAGAGCCCGGTTCACGGCGAGCAGTGCCTCGTCCGGTTCGAGGAAGAAGTCTCCGGCGACGCGGACATTGCGCAGTACGCCGTCGTCGTCGTCGAGATCGACGACGACCAGCTTTCCTCCGGGCACCTTGTATTCGCCGTGCATACCGATCCACCTTGATCATTCGTGTGACGTCGTCACGGTAACGCCCACCCCCTGCCTGCTGTTCCGCCGTGCGCGCCGGTTGCGTGGCTCATGTCCGCGACGGCGCACGGGCGCCGAACGCGTCCGCCCCGGCCGGTGGTCGACCGGCCGGGGCGGAGCAGCAGGTGGGGATCGGCGCCGGGTGGGTGCCGGCGCGGCGCAGGACGCCGTGCGGCTCAGGACCGCAGCGGTGGCCCTGAGGTCGTCAGCCTTGGCGCGCCTTGAACCGGGGGTTCTTCTTGTTCACGACGAACGTCACGCCGCGGCGGCGCACCACCTGGGCCCCCGGCTTGGACTTCAGAGCTCGCAACGAGTTGCGGACCTTCATGACTGTCTTCTCCTCTCACACGGCCGACCGGCCGTCGTCCGGCCGTCCGGCGTTGGTCAGCTCCGGGCCGAGGCCGCGCGGCCGTAGCGGCGCTCGAAGCGCTCCACGCGGCCCGCGGTGTCCACGACCCGCGAGGTGCCGGTGTAGAACGGATGGCTCGCCGACGAGATCTCGACGTCGACCACCGGGTAGGTGTTGCCGTCCTCCCACTCGATCGTGCGGGTGGACAGCGCGGTCGAACGGGTCAAGAAGGCGAAGTCCGCCGCGCGGTCGCGGAAGACGACCGGGCGGGAGACGGGGTGGATGCCAGGCCTCATGGGGTTTCCCTCCTCATGGCCGTCCGCCGGGTGGCGGAGGCGTGGTTCAGCGTTCCTCGCGGAAGGGGACGTGCTTGCCGACCACCGGGTCGTACTTGCGCAGTACGAGCCGGTCGGGGTCGTTGAGTCGGTTCTTGCGCGTCACATAGGTGACGCCGGTGCCGGCCGTCGACTTCAGCCTGACGACGGGGCGCGCCGTGGTGCGTGCCATGAGGTCCTCCTTTCGCCGACACCCCGCGGGTTTTGACCCGCGCATGTCAGTCATGTGATGCAACAACGGATCCCGTCACCGCATTCCCGAAGCGTCCTTGCGGACCCACTCGCGCGATCCCGGCCGGAGACCGGCCGGGGTCGCACCACGAGCGGTGTGGTCGTGAAGGGCGGTCGCCTACGCGGCGAAAGGCTCCATGAGGCTTCAGCCGAACGATCGTCCTCATGGGCAATGGATGAGGCCCGGGGACTCTGTCCCCTCACCACCACGCCCCTTCCAACCAGAGGGCCTTCGGGAACATTCCCGCCCTGACCGCGATGTCACGGCGCCGGCGGCAACTGGTAGTGGCGCAGGTCGTCGGGTACCGGGCTCGCGGGCCGGAACATCGGGGCCGCCTCACCGTCCGCGGCCGTCGCGGGCGCGTCGGTGAGCCTCATACGCTCCCGCAGCCGCCCGTAGAAGTTGGCCGGAGTGAGCCTGACCAGGCGCAGCGGACGCGGTGCCGCGATCACCCCGATCCAGTCGCGGGGTTCCAGGATGCCCCGGGGCTGCCCGTCGACGCTGACCGCGGCGCGGCCCGAATGGGGCAGCACACGGAGGGCGACCGGCTCGTCCGCGTTGGCGATCACGGTCCGGTTGAACGCCATGTGCGGCGCGACCGGGGTGAAGACGACCGCCCGCATCCTGGGGGACAGCACCGGCCCCCCTGCGGCGAAGCTGTAGGCGGTCGAGCCGGTCGGAGTGGCGAGGATGACCCCGTCGGCCGAGTAGGAGGCGAGCAGGCGGCCGGCGAAGTACACACCCACGCTCACCTGGTGGTCGCGGGCCAGCTTCTCCACGACGATGTCGTTCAGTGCCGTGACGTCCAGCGCGATCCCCCACGGGTCGTCCTCGGCCGGACCCGTCTGCGGTTGCGGGGGCGGCAGTGCGGGTCCCCTCCCGTAGCACAGGACCTCCTCGACCTGGCTCGGCATCTCCAGCAGCCTGGAGGCGCGCATCGTGAGCGTCATGCGTTCCTCGCACTCGGACTTCCCCGCGTGCACGGCATCCAGCGCCCGTTCCACGTCGCCGACCGGGGTCTCGGTCAGGAAACCGACCTTGCCCACGTCGACACCGAGGACCCTGATGTCCTTCTGAGCCGCGATGCGCGCCCCCCGCAGGAACGTGCCGTCGCCGCCGAGGGTCACGATGAGATCGGGGCTGCCCGCCGCCTGCACCTCCTCACTGGGGCTGTGGCGGCTTCCATGGCCGTGCCAGACGTCGATGTCGACGCAGCCGATGCCGTGCCGCGCACACCAGTCGCGCACGATCCGGGCTCCGGCCACCGCTTCCGCACGGCCGCCATGCACGACGAGTCCCACCCGGCCGATCGGCATGTCATCACCCAGCCCGCAGTCGCGTGTGCAGTGCTGTTAGCCATCGTCACAGCTACGGAAGCCGCGTGCCACGGGGACCGGGAGAGCGCGGTACGGACGGGCACCGGCCGCGCGGTCGCGGGGTGTTCCGGTGGAACAAAAAATCGAACACATGATTGAATCCGGCCATGCGGCACGCTCTCCCCGACGACCTCTTCCAGGCCCAGCAGGACTGGAGCACCACATACCGGCAACTCGCCGAACAGCCGGGCCGGACAGAGTTGCGACGGCGTCTGTACCGGCTGTCCACGGCAGTGTTCTTCCATGTCCACTGGCAGGGGCGGAGGCCTGCCGCCTGGATGACGTCGCTGAGTCTCGGCAAGGAGCAGGACCTCGGGGAGGGAGACCTCGGGCGCGGAGCGGCGGCGAGCGGGAGGCGAGGGGGCCCGTCCTGAGGGGTCAGTGCGCTCCATGGCCGAGCTACCCCCCGACCCGGCGCGTCTTCGAGCCATCCTGGCGTTCCTGGAAGAGCGGGTGACCGAGAACGAGACGGTCGGTATCTATCTGCGGCTCCAACGCGACGCCGTACGCGAGGCCCTCGCCCGCGCCGAGGGACTCGAGCCGACGGGACCGCGCGCCCGCAGAGGGCGTTCCACGCTGCCCGCCCCGGCCTCCTCAGGCCGTACGACGGGGGCGCCCGGCTTCACCGTCGAGCGGCGGAAGAGGGCCATGGGCCCCGAGCCCGCGCGCATCCACACCGACGACTGCACGACTGGCGGCACCCAGCACCCCGTCGGCGCCGAGGAGGCCCGTGCCGCACTGGTGGATCCGATGGTGGAGGCCTGCCCGTTCTGCCGTCCGGACGCGGCGCTCGGTATGGATCTCGACTGAGTACGGCGCAAGTCGGGCGCCGGCTTCCTCGTGGTCACGGGCCCTGGGTCCGGCCCGCGTGCGGCGCCACACGTGCGGCTCACGCCGGGGTCTCGAACCCCTCGAAGCCTTCTTCCGAAGCGGCGATATCGACATCGGCCCAGGTCAGCCCGAACTCCCCGGTGGCCTCCGGCAGCGTCAGCTCGGCCCAGATCACCTTGCCCTGAGGCGTGTAGCGCGTCCCCCAGCGCTCCGCCATCTGCGACACCAGGAACAGGCCCCGGCCGCCTTCGTCCGTCGTGGCCGCGTACCGCAGATGCGGCGAGGTGCTGCTCCCGTCGGCGACTTCGCAGATCAGCGTGCGGTCGCGGATCAGCCGGACACTGATCGGCTCGGAGCCGTAGCGGATGGCGTTGGTGATGAGTTCGCTCAGGACGAGTTCCATGCCGAAGCCGAGCTCGGACAGGCCCCACTCCGCGAGTTTCTCGGACACCGCCACGCGCATGCCGGAGACGGCGGCCGGATCGCGCGGCACTTCCCAGTCGGCGACGCAGTCGGGCGGCAGCACCTGGGTACGGGCGACGAGCAGGGCCACATCGTCCTTGGGCCGTGCGGTCAGCATCTCGTCCAGTACGGCCTGGCAGGTCTCCTCCGGCGGCCGGTCGGGATGGCCCGCCAGCGCATCGCGCAGCAGTTCCATGCCCACGTCGAGGTCCCGGGTGCGGTCCTCGATGAGGCCGTCGGTGTAGAGGACGAGCTGGGTGCCCTCCTTGAGCTCCATTTCGGCGGTCTGGAACGGCATGCCGCCGAGGCCGAGCGGTGGCCCGGCCGGCAGGTCGGGGAACGTGACGCTCCCGCCGGGGTGAACCAGGGCGGGCGCCGGATGCCCCGCCCGTGCCATGGCACACCGCCGCGTCACGGGGTCGTATATCGCGTACAGGCAGGAGGCACCCACCACCCCCGAGGCCTCCGCATCCGACTCGTCCTGGTCGATACGGCCGACCAGGTCGTCCAGATGGCTCAGCAGCTCGTCCGGCGGCAGGTCCAGCGTGGAGAAGTTGTGCACCGCGGTCCGCAGCCGCCCCATCGTGGCGGCGGCGTGGAGGCCGTGGCCGACCACGTCACCGACGGACAGCGCCACCCGGGTCCCCGGCAGGGGGATCACGTCGAACCAGTCTCCGCTGACGCCCGACTGCGCCGGCAGATAGCGGTAACCGACCTCGAGCGCGCTCTGCTCGGGCAGGGCCCGCGGCAGCAGGCTGCGCTGGAGGGTGACCGCCAGGGCGTGCTCGCGGGTGTACCTGCGGGCGTTGTCGATACTGACCGCCGCACGGGCCACCAGCTCCTCCGCCAGCGACAGCTCCTCCTCGTCGAAGGGCTCATGACGCTTGGAGCGCCAGAAGTTGGCCATGCCCAGCACCGCGCCCCGGGCCTGGATCGGGGCGGTGATCAGCGAATGGATGCCGTACTCGATGACCGCCTTGGTGCGCTCGGGGTCCTGCGCATGCCAGCCGGTGGCGGTGGACAGATCGGTCACGAGCTCGGAACAGCCGGTGCCGTAGCCGCGCGCCTGGGGCGTGGAGGGCAGGAAGTCGATCAGGCGGCCCTTTTCGTACAGCGGGTGGTCGTCCCGGACGCCGCGCACAGCGATGCGCCTCATGTCCGTCGCCGTGGTCGCGGGCTCCTCGCCGTGCAGTACGGCGTCGGCGATGTCCACAGTGACGAAGTCGGCGAAGCGGGGCACGGCGACCTGCGCCAGTTCGTCGGCCGTGCGGGTCACGTCGAGGGTGGTGCCGACACCCAGTCCCGCGTCGTACAGCAGCTTGAGCCGCTCACGGGCGACCTCGGCCCTGCCGGACACCGCCTGCAGTTCGGTGGAGTCGCGCAGCGTCACCACTGTTCCCTTGGGCCCTCCGCCGCGGTCCGTGGGCCGCTGGTTGACCGCCAGCAGCCGCTCCCCGGCGAGGTGCACCTCGTCGGTCGCCACCCGACCGGAGATGAGCAACGCGACCGTCTCGGGATCCAGCATCGACAGATCCGACACGTGCCGTCCCTCGACGTCCGGGGGCAGTTCGAGGAGCCGCCGGGCCTCGTCGTTGGCGAGCAGCAGCAGCCCGTCCTCCCCGACGATGAGCACCCCTTCACGGACGGAGTGCAGCACCGCGTCGTGGTGGTCGTACATACGGGTCATCTCGGCCGGCGCCAGGCTGTGGGTCTGCCTGCGCAGCCGCTTGCCGACGAGGGCCGTCACGCCGGTGGACACCACGAGCGCACCCGCGCCGGCGCCCAGGATGATCGGTAGCTGCCGGTACACCTGACCGGCCACGTTCTTGACCTTGAGCCCGGCGGAGACGAGGGCCACCACCTTGCCGTGGGTGTTCTTGACCGGGACGGTGGCCTGCACCTCCTCGCCCAGCGGACCGTGGACGCTCTCCGTGTAGACCTTGCCGGCCAGCGACGGGCCGATCGTGCCGACGAAGCGCTTTCCGATGCGGCTCGGGATGGGATGGGTGTAGCGGATGCCCTTGGTGTCCATCACCACGATGAAGTCGACGCCCGCGGTCTTGCGCCCCGCCTCGGTGATCGGCTGGAGCACTTTCGACGGGTCGGGGGTCTGCAGCGCCTGCAGGATGCCGGGGGAATGCGCGAAGGTCTGGGCGACGGCGATGGAGCGGCGCTTGGCCTCGGCACCGGTGTCGCGCTCCGACTGCAGCACCAGGGCGAAAACGGCGCATGCCACCAGCAGCACCACCAGCGCCACCTGCAGCACGAACACCTGCCCGGCGACGCTCCGAGGACTCCTGCCGGCCAGCGAACGCAACGTTATGCGTCTAAACCGGGCGAGATGGTTCGCCATGGAACATTTCTAACACTCGCGATTCCCCGGTGGCCATGACCTGGCATGACGAGGCGCCTCCGGCTGCCCGCCCTCTTTGTCATGTGTCATACCGGAACCTTTCCCTTGTAACCAGGAAAGCACGGACAGCAGCACCCTCACCGCCGCGGCCCGCTCGGCAGGTCAGGGCACCACCGTGACCGGCCATCGGGCCGCCTTGACCAGGCGGACCGCGAGCGAACCGATGAACCGGTGTCCCGCCTGCTCCGAGGCACCGACCACCACGGCGTCGGCGCGCAGGTCGTCAGCGGTCCTCACGAGGCCGGCGAAGGCGTCCCCGCGCAAGGTGTGGAACTCCCAGCGCACACGGAAGACGTCACCCAGCTTCTCGGAATACCTTCGGGCGTGCTCAACGATCTCCTCGGCGATCTCAGCGGTCGCCTCCGTCATGGCCACCATGGCGCCCGGGGAGGGTGAGGTGACGATCGGCTGCACATACACGAGCGCCAGCAGCGCTCCTTGGCGACGCGCGAGACCCGCGGCGTAGGAGGCGGCGCGCCAGGAGGAGTCCGAGCCGTCGACGCCGGCCACTATGACCTTGGGGCCGTCCGTGCCGAGCTCGAAGACGTTCTCCTCCCCCTCGGCCCGGCGGAACGACCGATCGCCTTCGCCGGGGCCGGGTGCACCCTCGGGCACTCCGGGCCCGCCGTGCTCGTCCTGCGTCACACTCCGAGGGTAACCGCGCCGCACCTCTGGGCGGATCCGCCCCATACGCCGGTTCACGACGGCGACCGGAGCGGCCGCCGTCCTTCCCGGAAGCGGGCCGAGGACGGTCCGGCGTCCGTCCTGCGCGGCGCACCTCACCCGTTCGAATCCCGCCCTGCGGGACGGACGCGTCGCTCCCAGTGCAGGGACTTCGGCGTCCACGCAGTCTTGAGGTGCCGCAGCCCGTGATCCACGGGAGGAACGATGATCGTGTCAATGGTGTCGATGCCGGAGGGAATCGTCACTCGGGCCGACGTGACCGAGGCCCGTGCGCAACTCGTGGCGGCACAGTTCCTCCTCGTGGACGTCGAGTCGCCCGAGGAGGCCTCGCCCGGGGACCGGCCGGTCGCCCACCATCTGGGGCTGGAGGCCGAAATCCGCCGAAGCTGCGCGCGGAGGACAACGGAAGCGATGCCCGGTGAGCCCGTGCACGGTCGGGGCACCGTCAATCCGGCCGCGCGCCCGGGACTTCGCGAGCGGACCGCCCGGGACTTCGCGAGCGGACCGCCCGGGCGCCGCGAACGGCGCCCGGGTGCGGGGTTCAGTGACCGGCGCTCTGGCCGCCGTCCACGTGGAGGATCTCGCCGGTGACGAACGGGGCGTTCTCCAGGTAGACGACCGCGTCGGCGACATCGCTCACCTCGCCTATCCGGCCGACCGGATGCAGGGAGGCGAGTGTGCTGTGGTACTCCTCGGCGTGCATGGGCGTCTTGATGATGCCGAGCGCGACGGCGTTGCTGCGGACACCCTGCGTCGCGTACTCGATGGCCAGGGCCTTGGTCGCGGACTGCAGGCCGCCCTTGGTGAGCGACGCCAGCGCCGAGGGAACCGCCGACAGGGCGTGGTCGACCAGGCTGGTGGTGATCTGCACGACGTGCCCGCCGCCCTGGCGGACCATCTGCTCGACCGCGAGCTGGGTGATACGGAAGAAACCGCTCAGGTTGATCCCGATGACCGCGTCGTAGTCCTCCTGCGTGTACTCGGTGAACGGCTTGGCGACGAAGATGCCGGCATTGTTGACCAGGGTGTCGATCCGGCCGAACCGCTCGAGTCCGGCGGCGATGACGCGTTCGGCGGTGGCGGCGTCGGCGATGTCGCCCTGGACGGTGATGACGTCCGGATCCTGCGAGGGGGCGATGCCGCGGGAGGTCGCGACGACGGCGTAGCCGAGCTTGCGGTAGGCGTCGACGAGTCCGGCGCCGATGCCCTGCGACGCGCCGGTGATGACCGCGACCTTCTGGCCGGTGGTGCTCATGAGTGTCCCTTTCGATCGATGGCCGGCCACCCGTTCGCGCCGGCCGTTCCGAAGGTAGACGACCGGTCGACAAAATTCCAGCCGGCGCTGATCGCGGCTCGGCCTCGCGGAATACCTGTGACCTGGAGTGAGAGGCTGCGGCTCACACCAACAAGGGAGCGGGCCGCAGTCCGCAGCCGGCGCCGAGCGGGGTCCGGACAGGCCGCCGGGCCCCCGGAGCGGACCTGCGGAGTCGGAGAAAGGCCAGGTCAAACGCGCGTTGACAGGCAGGCCGGGGTAGGGTGAAGAAGTCGGGAGTCCTCGCGCAGGTGATTCCTGCGCCGGTGTGGGCCGGCGGGAGGCTGCAGGCCCCTAGGAGGCGGGCATGATCCATTCAGCCGACATCCGCGAGTGGCGCAACCGCGATGTGATCGACCCCAAGGGGCACAAGATAGGGGCCCTGGAAGCGGTGTACGTCGACACGAAGACCGACGCGCCGGCCATGGCCACCGTGCGCACCGGGATGCCGACCCGGCAGCGGCTCGTCTTCGTCCCCCTCGACGAGGCCACCCTCGGACCTGGGTACATCAAGGTGGCGCACGCCCGAGGAGAGGTGAAGAAGGCGCCGTCGATGGGCACGGACGACATCCTGCCGGTCGAGCGCGAAGAAGAGATCTTCAAGCACTACCACAGGAGCTACGAGCCCGGCGCCCACCACGGTCGTCGGCTCGCGCGCCGTTGACCAGCGCATCCGCCGACCTGGCCGTACGCCGGCCGGTCCGCAGGTCAGAGCGGGCCGCTGACCCGACGAGGACCGGGGGATGCCGGAGGATGTGTCCACCCATGGCGCTGTTCCTGCTCCTGATCCTCGTCGCGATCGCCCTCGGCCTCGTCGGCGTGGTGGCCGAGGGCCTGACCCACCTTCTGGCCATCGGTGTCCTGATCCTCGCGGCCGACCTGATTCTGCTCGGCTGGCGCTGGTCCCGGCACTCGCATCGGCGCCCGGTCCGGTGACGAGGGCCCGCGTATGACCGGGGAAGCAGACGCGGGTGGTCCGGAGCGCGCGGGCGGAACCGGCACGGGAATCCCCGGCCGCGCGTGGCCGGGCCGGCGGGAGAGGCCGATCACCAGGGCGGCCCACCACCACCGCACCGCGTTCCTGTGTCCGTGCAGCAGACCGAGGACCATCGCGGCGCCCACCGCTATCAGGTGCTCGCGGCCCGCGAGGTTGGGCACGGCGATCGACTCCCAGACCATCGAGCCACCGGTGAGGGTGAACACCACGGGCGCTCGCCGGATGACGGCGAGGTAGGTGAACAGGCCCACGACCGCGGCGGACGGCCCGGTGTCGAGTACCTTCCCTATCTCGGGCGGCAGACCAAGACCCCACCAGCCCGGCCCGAGCGCGAGCATCACCCGCACCGTGAGCGTGCCGGCCAGTGTCGTTGCGTAGGCCACGGCCAGCGTCCGGGCCCGGCCCAGGGACAGTTCGGCCAGCGCGAAGGCGAGGAACAACTGGGTGATGCCCGCCCACACCGGCAGGTCGAGGGCCGGAACGTACAGGGACACCGGGGTGCGCAGCAGGGCCAGCCACAGCGGCAGGTCGGCGGTGACGCCGCCCATCAGCCGCACGGCCACCGCACCCGTCGGCCGCTGGGCGAGCGCATGGAAGAAGATCACGCCACAGGTGGCCACGAAGGCCAGGGAGAGACCGGCCAACCCCCGCCGCAGAAGCCGCCGCACCGGATCGACGACGATGCCGTGCCACTCGCCGAGCAGTGTGCGTGCGATGAACCGTGCCGCCCGGACGAATGCGGCACCCCGTTGCTCCGGTCCGCCTTCGCCCGGTATAGAGGGCAGTCCATCGCCGACGGGTCCGCCGTCCCGGGCAGGACTGTGCTGCCTCTCCACGCGTGAACGCAAGTTCCCCCCAACGCCCATAGAACACACAATCGTGTGGATCGGAATCTAACCCCCGACCGGGCTGGTCACGCCTGGCGCACCGAAGAAAAGAGCCGGCCGGTCAACCCGGGCGGTACGAAACGGCGTTCTCGCCCGGACGCCATCCGAAGCGGCCGCGCTTCTTGCCTTCGCCCCCGCGTCGTGGGAGATGCTGCATCCGATCGGCATCTGACCCCAGCGGAACGCCGGAGCCGCCCATGAGCGCCCTCGTCTGGATCACCGAAGGCACCTGGCCCGCCTGCGTGGACGCCGCGCTCAGCCGCGTCGTCCCCGGGGAGGAGATCACGCTGCTGTACGTCTTCGACGACACCGTCGCCGAGACGGCGCACGGCGCGTTCGCCGGACTCCTCGGGCGCGGTCACCCCGAACGCGACCCGGGGCACCGCATCGAGGCACTGTCCGACTCCGCCGCGGCCCGGCTCCTGGACAGCGCCGAACAGCGACTGGGCCGCCCCGCCCAACGGGTCCTCACCCACGGACGCACGGAACGGAAGGTTGTCGAGGCGGCCACCGGGGCCGACGTCCTCATCTGCGCGCGTGACGGTGACCGCTCCCGGCTCGGGCCCCGCAGTCTCGGCCCCGCCACCCGCTTCGTGGTCGACCACGCCCCATGCCCGGTCCTCCTCGTCTGGCCGGGCGAGGCCCCACCGACCGAACTGCCCCCGCCTCCCCCGCCACCAGGGCCGCACCACCGCCACTGAGGCGTGTCCCCCGGCGTTCCCCGAAGACGGGACGCGACGGTGGTTCAACGATCGCTCCCCGCGATCCCCGCGCCGGTCGAGTCACTGAGCCGCTTCGCCACGCTGGTGGCCCACCCCCGTCCGGCGAAGGCCTAGTGTGAAGCCCGGGCACGCCGGTCAGGGGTACCCAGACCGGAACCCCGGCCCGATTCCGGCGGGCCGGGGTTCTCGTTCTCACCGTCAGGCGGGCGGCCGGTTACTCGCCGTCGTAGTCGTAGTCGTAGTCGCGGTGGTGGCCGTAGTACTCACGGACCACGCGGAAGCTGCCCACGACGCCGTCCTCGACCTGGACACCGCCCTTGACCTGACGGGGGAAGAGCCCGTTGCTGGAGCTATGGGGACCGACCGTCGCGAGCGGGGCGCCGTTGTCGCAGGTGGCGCCGTTGAACACCTCCACGGTCCTCCAGCTGTCGTTGCGGACGTTCAGGCTGTCGGCTCCGAGGCCGCTGACCACGGTGATGCAGCCGTCGGGGACGGCAGGGTAGTCGCGCTCGTTGATGTGGATCCTGTTCCAGCCGTAGTCGTCGTCGTAACCCCGGTCACCGCGGTCACCGTAGTCGTCGCCATGGTCTCCGCGGTATCCGCGGTCGCCCCCGTTGTCCTGGCCCCCGTTGCCGTTCCCGTAACCGTTGCCGTTCCCGTTGCCGTTGCCGTTGCCGCTGCCGTTCCCGTAACCGTTGCCGTTGCCGTTCCCGTAACCGTTGCCGTTGCCGTTCCCGTTCCCGTTCCCGTTCCCGTTCCCGTTCCCGTTCCCGTTCCCGTTCCCGTTCCCGTTCCCGTTCCCGTTCCCGTTCCCGTTCCCGTT